>DASZUW010000363.1:0-3193 GCA_035547475.1 Solirubrobacterales bacterium | reverse complement strand
CTTGGGCGGCTCGGGCTCCACAGGGGTTCGGGGCGCGGAAGGGGTCCTGGGCGCCTCATGGGGGTCCTGGCAGGCTGTGACCCCCATGAGGCGCCCAGGACGCGGGGCCCGGCGTGGGGGGGCAAGGGTTCGGACGGTCAGGAGACTGCGCGGTTCTCCAACCACGCGAGCGTCGACCGTCCACCCGCGCGCCCGCACGGACGCGCGTCGAGTTCTGGTCGCTGATCGACCAGAACTCGACACGGAGACCCCTGACCGATCGGACGGCCTGCCCTGTGTCGGATCCCCGTGCGGGGGACGCCACACCTCGGCCCGGGCCGGGCTGTTTGGTGACGAAGACGCCGCGAAGGCGCCGGGGACGTCCGCTTCTCTGGGCCTTCCGTCACATCCTGGGCCGGGATGGAGGGCCCCAGGAGGTGCGGGCGACCTGGGTTAACCCATGCGTACCCCAGGTCGCCCGCGTTAACCCATGCGTAACCCAGGTCGCCCGCGCCTGCGTGCCGGTCGTGCGACACGGACCGAAGTGTGGAGATCCCGGCGCCTTCGTCACGGCGCCTCGGCTCGGTGACGGTTCCGTGGGACGTCGGTGGGCGACGCGGCGCTCTCCCGTCACCCTGCGGCCCACGGTCCCTCGTCCGCTCCCCGAAGACCCGGGGCGCCGGCCTCCCGTCCCACATCGCCCGGGATCAGCTATCCAGCGCCGATGCCGATCCCGCTCCCCGTCCCAAAATCGCTTCTCTTTGGGACCTCGGCGAGTAGGGCGGTAGGATCGCGGCCGTGGCGCAGGGGGGAGACGAGATCGCGTTCGCGGGGCTTGCTCGGCAGGCGGAGATGGTGCGTGAGGGGGAGGTCAGTCCGACCGAGCTGGTCGGGCAGTCGCTGGAGCGGATCGATCGGCTCGATCCGGAGCTGAACGCGTTCCGGAAGGTTTTTGCCGACAAGGCGATGTTGGAAGCCGAGCGGGCGGAGGCGCGGCGGGGGGCCGGGGAGGAACGGCCGTTGCTGGGGGTGCCGATCGCGATCAAGGACGAAATCGACGTCGCCGGCGAGGTCAACACGCATGGCACCGATGCTTTCGAGGAGCCCGCCAAGGCCGACTCGGAGGTGGTGCGGCGGCTGCGCGAGGCGGGTGCGATCATCGTCGGCCTCACCCTGCTGCCGGAGTTGGCGATCTGTGGCTTCACCGAGTCGGCGACCTACGGGGTCACCCGCAACCCGTGGAACCCGCAGCGCACGCCGGGCGGCTCGAGCGGCGGCTCGGGCGCGGCGGTCGCGGCCGGGATGGTCCCTGTCGCCGCGGCCGGCGACGGCGCCGGGTCGATCCGCATCCCCGCCGCCTGCAACGGGCTCTTCGGCCTGAAGCCGAGCCGCGGGCGCGTCTCGATGGCACCGCGCAAGGAAGGCTGGCGCGGGCTGGCGGTCGAAGGGTGCGTCAGCCGCTCGGTGATCGACACGGCGCTCTGGCTCGACGTCGTCTCGGGCGGCTCGACCGAGGACGAAGCGCCCGCGCCGCCGGCCAAGCCCTTCGTCGAGTCGGTGAAGGACTCGCCGGGCAGACTGCGCGTCGCCTGGTCGACGCTGGCGCCGCGGGCGATCGCACCGCCGAACGTCAGCGACGAGGTCAAGCAGACCGTCGCCGACGCGGCCCAGTTCCTCTCCGGCCTCGGCCACGACGTCGCCCCGCGCGACCCCGACTGGGGGCGGGTCGGTGACACGATCACCGCGCGCTTTCTCAAGGGAGTCGCCGAGACCGTGGAGGAAGTGCCACGGCCGGAGCGCCTCGAACGGCGCACGCGCGGCTTCGGCAGGCTCGGCAACCTCCTGCCCGAGGCGCTCTACGACAGGGCGATGGCCAACCGCCCCGCCGAGATCGCCCGCATCAACGCCATCTTCGACGACTTCGACGTCCTCGTCATGCCGGTGATGGGCGGCACCGCGCTGCCGATCCGCCGCTGGCAGGGCCGCGGCGCCCTCTACACGGTGCTCGGCATGAGCCGCTTCTATCCCTACTGCGTCCCCTGGAACCACACCGGCAACCCGGCGATGTCGATCCCCTTCGGCCTCGGCGCCGACGGCATGCCGTTGGCGATCCAGATCATCGGCCGCCCCGAAAGCGAGCCGCTCCTCCTCTCCCTCGCCGCCCAGATCGAGGCCGAGCGCCCCTGGGCCGACCTCCGCCCCCCGATCTCCTAGCCGCCCCCGATGTTGATGGGCCGAAAACTCAACTATGTCTTGAGTTTTCGGCCCATCAACGCCGTCAGTTGAAGACTTTGCGCATGCGGGCGAGCTCGCGCAGGCTGCCGTGGGGGCGGATGCGGCGGGTGAGCACGAGCTTCAGGGGGTTAGCGTCCGGTTTCGTCGAGGCCAGCCAGTCAGCCCAGCTCGCCTCGATCGTCACCGTCGGGTCGGGGGCGACGCCGGGCTCGGCGCGGGTCGAGCCGTTGTCGATGACGATGTGCCAGGGCTCGGCGTCGGTGAACTTCCACTGGTAGACGAGGGGGGAGCCGTTCGCGGCGGCGGGGTCGGCGACGCGCGAGGTGACCTCGAACCAGAGGCGCATCAGCTCCGGGTCGGTGCTCGGCGTGGCGCTGCCGTCGGAGGGGCCGAGGATGCCGCCGAGCATCAGCTTCACCTGGTCGGCGGCGATCTCCTCCTCGGTCTTGTCGGGGTCGAAGGGGAAGACGCCGGGCGGCATCTCCTCGGTCGGGAAGCCGATCGTCCGCCAGCGCTGCCGCACGAGTTTGAGGCCGAAGGCGTAGATGTCCTCGAGCGAGAACCCGTAGCACTCGGTGTAGGCGCGGTCGAGGTTCGGCGGCCGGAAGACGGCCGGGCTGTAGGGGAGCACCTCGCGGAGCAACTCGACCACGGCGGCGCGGCACTCCTCCGAGGCCGGGTGGCTCGGCGCCAAGAGCTCGGAGAGCACCTTGACGCCGAAGCCGATGTGGCGCTGCTCGTCGCGGGAGACGTTCGCGATCCCGGCGCTGAAGCCGGGCAGCGCCCCGCCCTTGGCGAAGAAGTCCTCGATGAAGTGCTGGCCGGGCTGGGCGAGGCTGCCCTCGACGATCAGGTGGTAGAGCGTGATCGCCTGCGCGTACTTCGGCAGCGAGGTGTCCTTGCGCAGTTCCTCCGCCATCCGGTCGAGCCGGTCGAAGACGCCGCGGTAGCCCCAGTTCAGCTGCGGCAGGGTGGAGGC
>DASZUW010000362.1:0-2081 GCA_035547475.1 Solirubrobacterales bacterium | reverse complement strand
CCCCGAACCCCCGCGCCCGCGCCCCTACGGCAGCAACAGATCGTTCTTGGAGCTCGCGCGGTACGCGCCGACCTTCAGGGTCGCGGGGGGGCCCGTCGCTCCGGCGGCGGCGACCGTGTAGCTGCCGGTGGGGAGTTCCGCGGCGAAGGTGCCGGGGCTGTTGGCGTCGATCTTGGGCGAGGTCGCCTTGCGCGGGCCGCGGATGAGGAGCTTCGAGCTCTTGCCGGTCTGGTTGGCGGTGACGAAGACGACGTTCAGCGGCGCCTGGGTCTTGATGTCCGGCTGGGGGTGGTTCTGGTTCTGGGGCAGCTGCTGGTGCTTTTCCGGGCCCATCCCGATGCTGCCGGGCTTCACCACGATGCCGCCCTTGCCGATCGTCACGCTGACGCGGGTGGGGACGGCGGGGCGCGGTTCGTTGGGGTGGGACTCGGCGCCGCAGCCGGCGCCGACCAAGGCCAAGATCAGCGCGGCGAGCGCGCCGCCCCCCGCGACTCTGGCTCTCCCGAGAACCATCTCGGCGGGAATCTAGCCGAAGGGGAGGGCGACAACTTCAGCCGTAACGCCATCTTCACCTACGGTGAGCTCGACGCCGGGCTCGGCCTCGCGGCGGACGATGGCGAGGCCGATCGGCCCGAGGGCGGGGGAGACGACCGCGCTGCCCAGCGTCCCGACCTCCTTCTCGCCCAGGCGCAGCGTCGCGCCGGGCTCCGCCGCGCCGCTCAGCCGCAGCCCGCGCAGGTGGCGGTTCGGCTTGCCCTTGTAGTGGAGTCGCGCGACCGTCTCCTGGCCGATGTAGCAGCCCTTGGTGAAGCTCACGGCGGCGTCGACGATCGCCGCCTCGGCGGGCATCGTCGCGGCGTCCATCTCGGCGCCGAAGCGGGGGACGCCGGACTCGACCCGGAGGATCTCGACCGCCTCGGGGCTGACCTCGACCGCGCCCGCCTCGGCCAGCGCGGCGACGAGGCGCTCGCGCTCGGCGGCGGGGTGCAGGAGGTCGACCCCGTCGCGCGTCCCCACCGCGACCACCTCGACGCCGGCGACCGTCGTCGCCTCGTTGGCGAACTCCGGCAGCGGCGGCGTCCCGGCGATCTCCGCCGCCCGCGGGCCGATCAGCGAGATCGCGCCGCGCTCGGCGCTCGCGTCGACCACCTGCACGTCGCGCCCGATCGAGTACATGGTCAGGTGCCGCAGGGCGGCGCCGGTGGCGTGCGGTTCGAGGTCGAGCAGGATCGCCTCCTCGCCGACCCGCAGCAGCCGCAGGTCGGTCTGCATGTGGCCCTTGCGGTCGAGCAGCGCTGCGTACTGGCCCTCGCCGACCCCGACCGCCTCGACGTCGTTGGTCAGCTGCCCTTGCAGGTACTCGGCGCCATCGGGCCCGAGCACGTCGACGAACCCGCGCTCCCGCACCAAGAGCCCGCATTCCTCGCGCAGCTGGCGGTATTGGGCGTCGAGCTCGACCGTGACCGGCATGCGACCGATTCTAGGAAGTGGCGGCAACCGGTTTTTCGATCTGTCTAAACTCCACTTTTAGACGTGTCTAATTCACAGGCCATCGAGGACTACGCGAAGGCGGTCTACGCGCTCGGGCTCGACCGCGACGGTCGGGTGCCCAGCGGCGAGGTCGCCGCCCGCCTCGCCGTCACCCCGGCCACCGCCACCGCGATGCTGCAACGGCTCGCCGAGCTCGGCCTCGCCGATTACGTCCCCTACAAGGGGGTGAGCCTGACGCCCGCCGGGGAGAAGGTGGCGCTCGAGGTGATCCGCCACCACCGCCTGATCGAGGCCTTCCTGGCCGAGGCCCTCGGCATGCCGCACGACCGCGTCCACGCCGAGGCGGAGGTTCTCGAGCACTACATCTCCGAGGACCTCGAGGCGCTGATCGCCGCGCGGCTCGGCGAACCGAGCCACGACCCGCACGGCACCCCGATCCCGGGGCCCGATCTGGCGCCGCCGGCCACCGCGCCGCGCCTCCCGCCGGGGGCCGGGCCGTGACGCCTCCCGCGGCGCGCTCGGAAGCCGAGCAGGCGCTCCCCGGCGAGGCCGCGGTCGCCGCCGCCGCCCACCGCTCGCTGGCCGGCGAC
>DASZUW010000361.1:0-3816 GCA_035547475.1 Solirubrobacterales bacterium | reverse complement strand
CGCGCCGGCCCCGCGCCGGCGACCTGGCGGCGGACCTCGGCGGCGGTCCCGGACGCCCGGAACTGGGCCGAGGCGCCGTTCCCCGCCCCGTCGGTCGCGGTGGCGCGGAAGAAGAAGGCGCCGTCGCCCAGGTCGGGGAGCTGCGCCCGCAGCGTCGCCTTCCCGCCGCCGCCGGGTTCGAGGGTGGTCGGCAGGTCGGTCCAGCTCTCCGAGTCGGCGCGCCGTACGGCGATCGTCCCCGCGGCCGGGCCGGAGAACGCGTCGCTCACCGCCGCCGCCACCTGGCCTTCCGGGGCGGCGGCGAATTCGACCCCGGGCGGCGAGTTGTCGACCTGGACCTGGACCGCCGCCGCGCATCCCACGCCGCCGCTGAAGTCGACGGCGCACCCGCGCAGCGTGTGGACGCCGTCGGCGAGCTTCGTGGTGTCCACCTCGGCGCCGCCGGCGGCGCTCGCCGGGCAGGGCCGCAGGCGCGTCGCGCGGAGCGCGCCTTCGATCGTCGCCGCCGCGCACGCGACCGGTGAGGCGAGGACCGCCGTCCCGTCGACCGTCGCTTCGGTGCGGTAGACGCCCGCCCCGACCGGATCCTCGCCCGCCACCTCGAGCGAGACCGTCCCCCGGTGCCAGCCCGCCACGGGCAGCGTCCCGCCCAGCCGCGCCCGCGGCGGGACCGGGTCGTCCACGGTCAGCGTCAAGCCGCTCAGCCAGAGGCTGGACGGCACCGAGCGCACGCAGCCGTCCGGCCCCAACAGCAGGCACTCGAGGCGCACTTCGAAGGCCGGGACGGGATAGAACGCCTTGGCGACGAGGAGCGGGGCGGAGTGGCCGACTTCGATCGCGATGCCTTCGAAGCCCTTGTCGTCGACGATCCCGGCGATCTGCAGGACCTCGACGGCGAGCTGACCCGTCCAGGTGAAGCGCGCGCCGACGAAGCTCGTCCCCGGGGGCGCGGCCCAACGCGCCCGCGCGATGCCCTGGACGCCGTCGTAGGCGATGCCCAGATCGAACTCCATGCCCGGCGGCGAGCCCGGCGCCGCGCCGTTGCAGAAGCCGGGGCGCAGGTAGGCGGCTTCGCCTTCCGTCCGCGGCAGCGACGGGTCGAGTTCGACGCCCACGCCCCAGCCGCACTGGGCCACGGCGTAGTCGCCCGCCCGCGCCGTCCCCGCGAGCAGCCCGCAGATGAGGACCACCAGCCCGACCACCATCGCGACGACCCGCCCCAGGCCGCCCCTCGTCCCCGCCATCGCTCCTCCTCCCTCGCTCTCGCCTTGCACCCCCGCCTAAGGGCCGGGCGGCCGCGATCTCTCCCCCCTCGCGGCCGAACTCGCCCCCCGAGCACCGGCCGGAAGCCGCCCTTTGCGAGAATGCGTGGCGATGGCAATCCCCACGAAGGACCAGGTGACCGAGGCGCTGCGCGGTGTGATCGACCCGGAGCTGCGCCGCTCGATCGTCGAGCTCGGAATGGTGCGCTCGATCGAGATCCAGCCCAGCGGACGCGTCGAGGTGGTGGTCTCGCTGACCACGGCCGGCTGCCCGATCCGCTCCCACTTCGAAGGCGCCGTCGCCCAGCGGGTCGGCGAGCTCGAGGGGGTGACCGAGGTCGCGGTCGGCTTCGACGTCCTCTCCGACGAGGAGAAAGGCAACCTGCAGCAGACGCTCGGGCGCGGCAAGCTGCCGCAGGGCGCGCTGGCCAAGGTGAAGAACGTGATCTGCGTGTCCTCCGGCAAGGGCGGGGTCGGCAAGTCGACGATGACCGCGAACCTGGCCGCGGCGCTGACCGCCGAAGGCCACCCGGCGGGCGCCCTCGACTGCGACGTCTACGGCTACTCGATCCCCCGCATGCTCGGCGTCGACGCCAAGCCGGAAGTGAACGGGGAGCGCAAGATCCTGCCGCTCGACTCGGCGAGCGGGGTCAAGGTCATGTCGATCGGCTTCTTCGTCGAGGAGAACGCGGCGGTCGTCTGGCGCGGACCGATGCTCCACAAGGCGATCCAGCAGTTCCTCGAGGACGTGGCCTGGGACGAGCTCGAGTACCTCTTGCTCGACCTGCCCCCGGGGACCGGCGACGTCTCGATGACGCTCGCCCAGCTGCTGCCCCAGGCGAAGTTCATCGTCGTCACCACGCCGCAGCCGGCCGCCCAGTCGGTGGCGCACCGCGGCGCCGAGATGGCGAAGAAATTCGACCTCGAGATCCTCGGCGTGATCGAGAACATGTCGGGCTTCACGACGCCCGGCGGGGAGCGCTTCACGATCTTCGGCGAGGGCGGCGGCCAGCTCCTGGCCGACGAGCTCGACGTGCCGCTGCTCGGCAAGGTGCCGCTGTCGGAGCCGCTGCGCGAGCACTCCGACGCGGGCACGCCGCTGGTCCTCTCCGACCCCGACTCCCCGGCCGCGCAGGCGATCCGCCAGGCGGCGCGCGGGATCGTCGCCGCGACCCCGCAGGAGCTGCCGGTGCTGCAGGCGACCCCGGCGATGGCGGAGATGCCGACGATCGGCGGCACGCCGCTGCCGGTCGTCCAGGTCGGCCCCGGCGCCTGACCCCGCCGCGGCCATAAATCTCGCGACCGCGACCGCAACTATGCTGTCGCCCGCGCGTTAGCGCTTACAAATAAATGCCTAATCCTGGCCTCAGATGGGCCGGGAGCGGGGGAACCAAGTTTTTGGGGCGAACCCACCCGCCCGAGGTGGGAGCGCAGGCTCCTTCAGCGCCAGCCCGACAGCTAACCCCGCCGGCACCCGAAGGAGGTAGTTGATGCAGTTCACCCCCTGGGTGGCGAGGAGCGCCGCCCACCGCGGTTTCATCGCAGCGCTCTCCCTGGCCGCCTTGGCCGTGCTCGGCGTGGCTTCGGTCGCCGCGCCGCCGGCCGCGGCGAAGAAGACGATCGTCCCAGGCGGGATCAGCAGCTCCGGCCTGGAATCGGAAATCCCGGAATCGACCGAAGGCGAAATCCCGGTCGAAACGGAAACCGGCGAAGTCGAACCCGAATTCGGCACCGTCCCGAAGGCGCGCCTCGTGCGCGGTCGCGCGATCGCCCCGGCGAACGCGCCCGCCGTGGTCAAGCGGGTCATCGCCGCGGCGAACCACATCCGCACGCTCCCGTATATATGGGGCGGCGGGCACGGTCGCTGGCAGGACGCCGGCTACGACTGCTCGGGCGCCGTCTCCTACGCGCTCCACGGCGGTGGGCTGCTGACCACGCCGCTCACCTCCGGCTCCTTCGAGTCCTGGGGCGAAGCGGGACCGGGCCGCTGGATCACGGTCTACGCCAACGCCGCGCACGCCTACATGGTCGTCGCGGGCCTGCGGTTCGACACGGCCGGCGACACCAGCGGGACCGGACCCCGCTGGCACCCGAGCGTCGCCGCCGCGGCCTCGGGTCGGTTCGTCGTCCGCCACCCGGTCGGCTACTGACGGGCGGCGGATGGCTCCCCACCCCGACGCCCGCCGGCCAGTCCCCGGCGCGCGCCGGGGGCGGGGGCGGGCGTCGCGCGCCCGCCCGCGGTCTCGATCAGGCCGCCTTCTTGTAGTAGTCCGCGTTGATCTCCGCGTATTTCGCCCACTCGGCGGGGAGCTGGTCCTCGGCGAAGCAGGCGTCCACCGGGCAGGCCTCGACGCAGGCGTCGCAGTCGATGCACTCGTCGGGGTCGATGAACAGCTGCTCGACCGAGTCGTAATCGGGCTCGTCGGGCGTCGGGTGGATGCAATCGACGGGGCAAACCTCGACGCACGAGTTGTCCTTCTGGCCGATGCACGGCTCGGCGATCACGTAGCTCATCTGGGAAGTCTCCTAGGTGGTTGTCGTCGTTGGCCGACAG
>DASZUW010000360.1:0-6181 GCA_035547475.1 Solirubrobacterales bacterium | reverse complement strand
TTCGGGGTCGGCGACCTTTAGCGACGAGACGATGAAAGCGCCCGGTTGGGTCGGGAACCTGAAGGTGGACCTCCCCGGCTTCGGCGTCGTCCCGCTGACCGGTCACGGTGTCCGGGCGTCGATGTGCGAGGGGTTCAGCTGCGTCCTGCATCCTGCGCTGCCTGGTCAGAGCCTCCTGCGGCTCCTCGCGCGGGCTAGCTGAGCGGCTCCCACTCCCACGACTTCGCGGAGGCGAGCTCCTCGTCGTCGACGTGGCGGCGGAATTCGGCCAGCTCCTCGTCGTCGATCGCGTAGACATGCTCGGGGCCTGGGAAGGAGCCGCCGCGCACCTCGTCGGCGTAACGGCCGACGGCCGCGGTCATCTCGGCGTGGACGTCGGCGTACTGCTTGACGAATTTCGCCATGTGACCGGTGGTGATGCCGAGCAGGTCGTGGAAGACGAGGACCTGGCCGGAGGTGCCGGCGCCGGCGCCGATGCCGATCGTGACGATGTCAAGCCGCTCGGCGATCGTCGTCGCGATGTCGGCGGGGACGGCCTCGAACACGACCGCGAAGCAGCCTGCCTCCTGCAGGGCGAGGGCGTCCTCGTACATGCGGATCGCCGCCTTCGAGGTCTTGCCCTGGGCCTTGTAGCCGCCGAGCGCGGTGGCGGTCTGAGGGGTGAGGCCGAGGTGGCCCATGACCGGGATCCCGGCGGCGACGATCGCCGCGGCGCGCCGGGCGGAGACACCGCCCGCCTCGAGCTTGACGGTCTGCGCGCCGGTCTCCTTGATCAGGCGCTGGGCGCTGGTCACGGCCAGCTCGTCGCTTGCCTCGTAGCTGCCCATCGGCATGTCGGCGACCATCAGCGGCGTGCGCAGGCCGCGCCGCACCGCCTTGCCGAGCACGATCATCTCCTCCATCGAGACGAGGTCCGTGCGCTCGTAGCCGAGCACCACGTTGGCGGCCGAGTCGCCGACCAGGACGATGTCGACTCCCGCCTCCTCGGCGACAGTCGCCGAGGGGTAGTCGTAGGCGGTGACCATCACGATCGGTTCGCCGTTCTCCTTCATCTCGCGGAGGCGGGGCAGGGTCATCGCGACGCGATCGGCCTGCGGGACGGTGTGGGAACGGACTCCAGAGCTCATGCGACGAGCACCTCCGGACGGTCGTCGATTGCGATTGGCACGTTGTCGTCGTCGACGTGGACGACGACCGGGTCGTAACGCTCCAGGTCGGCCTCGTCGTAGGCGGCGAAAGAGGCGACGATGATCTTGTGGCCGGGCTCGACCAGGTGGGCGGCGGCGCCGTTCACCTGCATCGCGCCGGAGCCCGGCTCCCCGTCGATGACGTAGGTGACGAAGCGCGCGCCGTTGTCCACGTCCCAGACGTGGACCTGCTCGTTGGTGAGCAGGTCGGCGGCCGCCATCAGCTCGGTGTCGATGGTGATCGAGCCGACGTAGTCCACGTCGCAATCGGTGACGGTCGCGCGGTGGATCTTCGACTTGAGCATCTGCCTCTGCACGTTTGGATCTCCCTCTGGGTCGGGCTTTCAGCCGACGGGCGGCTCGATTACGACGTTGTCGATGAGGCGGGCACCGCCGACCTCGGCGGCGACGGCGACGAGGATCGGGCGCCCGGTCAGCCCTTCGACCGGCTCGAGGGTCTCGGCGTCGCGGGCCTCGAGGTACTCGGGCTCGATCGCGGCGGCGGCGAGCTCGATCCGGGCGGCGTCGAGGCCGGCCTGGAGCGAGTCGCGGGCGATCGCCTGCTGCTCGGCGGCGGCCAGGGCGCGCGAGAGGGCGACGGCGCGGGCGCGGTCGGCGGGCTCGAGGTAGCCGTTGCGGCTGCTCATCGCCAGGCCGTCGTCCTCGCGCACGGTCGGCATCACCTCGACCCGCAGCGGGAAGTCGAGGTCGCGCACCATCCGCTTGATCACGACGGCCTGCTGGGCGTCCTTCTGGCCGAAGTAGGCGACGTCGGGGCCGACGATGTTGAAGAGCTTGGCGACGATCGTGGTGACGCCGCGGAAGTGGCCGGGGCCGCGGCGCGCGGGGTCGCCGTCGAGGACCGAGGTGAGGGGTCCCGTGACCTCGACCTCGGTCGCGAAGCCGTCCGGGTAGAGCTCGGCGGCGTCGGGCGCGAAGACGAGGTCGACGCCGGCCTCGGCCGCCAGGCGCAGGTCACGCTCCTCGTCGCGCGGATACCGGTCGAAGTCCTCGCCCGGGCCGAACTGCGTCGGGTTGACGAAGAGGCTCATGACGACGAGGTCGCACTCGGCGCGGGCGGCGCGCAACAGCGAGAGGTGGCCCTCGTGGAGGAAGCCCATGGTCGGGACCAGGCCGATCCTGCCGGCTTCGCGCCGGGCCGGCGCCAAGGCTTCGCGCAACTCGTCGACGCCGCGCAGGACGCGGGCGGCAGCAGCGCGGGTGGTGACGGTGTCGCCGGGGAAGGAAGAGTCCAGATTCATCGGGTCCATGCCTCCAGGGGTCACGGCCGTGGATGAAGTATAGGGACCTGTGCGCGTTTTGTTACGTGGACGATGCGGCGTCGGCGCGGAACTCGATCGGCTTGATCGCCTTCGCCGGGGCCCCGGCGCAGATCGTCCGCGCGGGCAGGTCGCGGGTGACGACCGAGTTGGAGCCGATCACGCACCGCTCCCCCACCGTCACGCCGCTGGTCACCGCGCAGTTGACGCCGAACCAGCAGTTGGCGCCGATCTCCACCGGTCCCTTCGAGGTGAAGCCCTGCCAGGTTACCGGCAGCTCGGGATCGTCGAAACGGTGCTCGGCGTCGCCGACGAAGCAGCCGTTGGCGAACATCGTGTGGTCGCCGATCCTCACGCTCCTCTGGGCGGCGATCATCGTGCCGCGGTTCAGGAAGCAGCCCTCGCCGATCTCGATCTCGGCCTCGGGGGCGAGCGTCAACCAGCAGCCGGGCTCGAGCAGCGTGCCTGCGCCGATCCGCAGGCGCCCCTCGTCGAGGGCCTCGAGGATCTCCCCCTCGACCGGATGGCGGACGAAGAAGCCGCCGCGGGCCGCGTGCCGGGCGAGCCGCAGGCGACGCGAGAGCCGATGATTGCGCTCGTACCAGCGCCGCTTCGCCCACCAGATCCGCCACCCCGTCTGCGCCATGCGCGCACGGTACCTGCTGTCGACGGGCCGAAAACTCAAGCCTGGCTGGAGTTTTCGGCCCATCGACATAGACTGCGGCGTCATGGGCGACCTGCGCGGTGGCATCGACCTCGGCGGCACGAAGATCCAGACCGCGGTGATCGACCCCGACGGCGCGGTCAAGGGCCAAGCGCGGCGGCCGACGCCGACCGAGGGCGGGCCGGAGGAGGTCGCTGCGGCGATGGCGCAGGCGCTGCGCGAGGCGGCGAAGGAGGCCGGCGTCGAGAGCGCCGAGCTACAGGGCGTCGGGGTCGGCTCCCCCGGCGACGTCGACGAGCACGCCGGCACCGTCTCCAGCGCGCGGAACCTGCCGGACTGGGAAGGCACCTTCAAGCTCGGCGAGGCGCTCGAAGGGCCGCTCGGGACCTCGGTGCGGATCGGCAACGACGTCCAGGTCGCGACCGAAGCCGAGTTCCACCTCGGCGCGGGCAAGGACTTCGACAGCCTGATCGGCGTCTTCTGGGGCACCGGGGTGGGCGGCGGGCTGATCCTCGGCGGCAAGCCCTGGCTCGGCCGGGGCGCGGCCGGGGAGATCGGCCACATGGTCATCAAACACGGCGGCGCCCGGTGCGGCTGCGGGCGGCGCGGTTGCATGGAGGCCTATGCCGGGCGCGCGTCGATGGAAGCCGAGGCGCGCCGGCGCCAGGAGGACGGCGAGAAGACCGACCTGTTCAAGCTGATGGAGCGACACGAGAAACCGCGCCTCACCAGCGGCATCTGGGAGCGGGCGATCGACCACGGCGACAAGCTCGCCATCGACCTGATCGACCGCGCGGTCGAGGCACTCGGCACCGGCATCGCCTCGGCCGTCAACCTCATCGACCCCGAGGCGATCATCATCGGCGGCGGCCTCGGCCTGCGCTTCGGCGACCGCTACATGGAGCCGCTCCTCGACGAGATGCGAAAGCACGTCTTCTTCGAGACCATGCCCGCGGTCAGGGTCGCCTCGCTGGGCGACCTGGGCGGCGCCATCGGCGCCTCCCTCCTCGTCTCCAGCTAGAAGCCGCGCGATCTCACGCCGCGGGTCATCAGTGCGTGACCCGAAGCGAGCCACCGAGGACGCCGCGAGCCGCCCCCGCGCCCCCTCAGGCCGCGCGGGTCTCTTTCCTTTGGAGCCGTACGATCGCGTCGACGAGGACCGCCAGCAGCAGCACGCCGCCGGTGACCATGAGTTTCACCGGCGAGGAGAGGCCGAGGAGGTCCATCCCGTTCGAGATCGAGCCGATCACCAGCGCACCGAGCAGGGCCGTCCAGACCGATCCCCGGCCGCCGAAGAGGCTGGTCCCGGCGATGACGGGGCCGGCGATGGCCAGCAGCAGGAGTTCGTTCCCGCCCGAGTTCTGGTTCACCGCGAAGAGCCGCGACGCCGCCATGATGCCGCCGATGGCGGCCATCGAGCCGGAGATGGTGAAGACCGCGATCCGCACGCCGTTCACGCGGATGCCCGCGCGCCGCGCCGCCTCGGCGTTGCCGCCGACGGCGAAGACGTGGCGCCCGAAGGTGGTCCCCTTGACGACGTACTCCATCACCACGACGAAGCCGAGCAGGATCAGCACCGCCAGCGGCACCCCGCGGTCGGAGTTGAGGATCGCCACGGCGGCGATGATGATCGCCGAGATCACCGCGAATTTGAAGATCAGCGGCAGCGGGTTTCGATCGGTCAGCCCGGCGGCGACGCGTTTTCGGAAGCCGATCGCGAGGATCAGCCCGTAGGCCACGATCACGACGACCGCCATGATCCAGCCGACCGTCGTCGAGTAGAAGATGTTCGCCAGGCCGGTGATCTTGGGATCGGTGACGTTCAGCGACCCCGTCTTTCCCAACACCTGTAACAGGGCGCCTTCCCAGGTCAACAACCCCGCCAAGGTCACCACGAACGACGGGACGACGAACCGGCTGAAGAGCGTGCCCTGGGTGGCGCCGATGGCGGCACCGACCGCGATCGCCGCGGCGATCGCCAGGTAGGCGTTCCACCCGTGTTTGACGTTCAGCACCACCATCACCGCACCGCACAAGCCGCTCACGGCGCCGACCGAGAGATCGATCTCGCCGAGCAACAAGACGTAGACGATGCCGACCGAGATCAGCCCGATGGTGGTGATCTGCAGCATCAGGTTGGTCAGGTTCTCCGCCGAGAGGAAACGGGATTCCTGGACCTGGAAGATGACCGCGATGAGGATCAGGCCGAAGACGACCCGCAGCGAGGAGAGGTCGCCCTGGATGACCCGGCGGAGCATCTCGCGCGGGCTGACCGCAGGGCTCGAGTCGTCTGCTTTGTCCACGGTGTCGGCGGCGTCGCTCACTCCATGCCTCCTTCGGAAGGTTTGTCGGCCTCGGGCGCCTCGGCCCTGGCCTCCTCGCGCAGCTCCTCCGCCATCGCCTTGGCGCCGCGCCCGTTGCCGCCGAGCCCGGTGATCGCGGCGACCACCTGATCCTCGTTGGCCTCGCTGGCGCGGAATTCGCCCGCGCCCCTGCCGAGGCGCAGGACGAAGATGCGGTCGGCGATCGCGAAGACGTCGGCGAGGTTGTGGCTGATCACGACGACGCCGAGGTCGCGGTCGCGCAGCCGTTTGATCAGCGCGAGCACCTGTTTCGTCTGCGGCACGCCGAGTGCGGCCGTGGGCTCGTCGAGCATCACGACTTTCGGCTCGCCGAGGAGCGACCGGGCGACGGCAACCTGCTGGCGCTGCCCGCCGGACAGCATCCCAACCTCGGAGCGGAGGCTCGGGATGGTCACCGCGAGGTTCGAGAGCAGTTCCCCGGCCTCATGCTCCATCCGCACCTCGTCGAGGCGCCGGGACAGGGTGCCGACGCCGGTCGAGACCTCCTCGCGGCCGAGGAAGAGGTTGGCGACGACGTCGAGGTTGTCGGCCAGGGCGAGGTCCTGGTAGACCGTCGCGATACCCAGGTTCGTCGCGTCCTGGGGTTTGCCGATCGACACCTCCTTGCCTTCCCAGAAGATCTTGCCCTGGTCGGGGGAGTTGATCCCGGCGATCGTCTTCACCAGCGTCGACTTGCCGGCGCCGTTG
>DASZUW010000359.1:0-5258 GCA_035547475.1 Solirubrobacterales bacterium | reverse complement strand
CGTCAAGGAGACGCTGCGGATGCGCCCGCCGGTGCCGGTCGTCGTCCGCCGCCTGCGCGAGCCGATGCGGATCGCCGGGCGCGACCTCCCCGCCGGGACCGTCGTCGCCCCCTGCATCCACCTCCTGCACCGCGACCCGCGCCACTACCCGGAGCCGCTCCGCTTCCGTCCCGAGCGCTTCCTCGAGCGGCCCGCCGGGACCTACACCTGGATCCCCTTCGGCGGCGGCGTGCGCCGCTGTCTTGCCGCCAGCTACGCCGAACTCGAGATGAAGCGGGTCCTGCGCGAGGTGCTGGCGGCGGTCGACCTACGGCCGGTGGACGGCCGCGACGAGCGTGTCAGCAAAGCAGCGATCTCCTTCAGTCCGGGAGAGAAGGGGTTGGTGATGGTGGGATGAACGGCAACGGCAGGGGCAGCGGCAGCGGCGAGGGGCTCTCCGACCTCGTGATCGTCGGGGCGGGGGCGAAGGCGGCGGCGATCGCCGCCAAGGTCGACGCGATGAACGGGCTCGGGATGGCGGAGCTGACCGTGACGATCGTCGAGAAGACCGAGCCCGCCGCGTCCTGGAAGGGCCTCAACGGCATGACCTCCGGCGAAGAGCCGCTGGCGGTGCCGCCGATCAAGGACGTCGGCTTCCCCTACCGCAGCTCGCGCCAGTTCCCGGCCGTCGGCGACGAGCTCGACGCCGCGCTCCTGCCGCTCTCCTGGCAGCGCCACGCGATCGAACGCGGCGAGTACGCGCCGTGGGTCAACTCCGGCGCGCCGCCGATCCTCCACCGCGACTACGGGAACTACCTCGCCTGGGTGCTGGAGCGGGCGACCGAGGGCGTGACGATGCTGAGCGGGCGGGTGGTGGCGATCGAGCTCGACGCCGCGCGCGAGCACTGGGTGATCGACGTGGAGGGCGAGGAGCCCCGCCGGCTCCGCGGCCGCGCCCTGCTCCTGACCGGCCCGGGCGTCCACCGCGCCTTCCCCCACGATCCGGCGGCCGAGCCGCGCGTCCTGCACTGCGACTCGCGCCGCGGCGAGTTCGCCCGCCTGCCCGGCGACCGCGAGGTCGACGTGGCGATCGTCGGCGGCGGCGAGAGCGCCCTCTCGGCGTTGGTCTTCCTCCGCGCGATGCGCCCGCAGGCGAAGATCACCGTCTACACGCCGATGCTGCCGCTCTCCCGCGGCGAGAGCTTCCTCGAGAACCGCGTCTTCGCCGACCCCGACGACGTCGGCTGGGAGCACCTCGACCTCGAGGCGCGCAAGGACTTCGTCAAGCACTGCGACCGCGGCGTCTTCGACGCCGGCGTGATCGCCCGCCTCGCCGGCGAGCAGCGCTGCGCCTTCGAGCTCGGCCGCGCCGTCGGGGTCAACTCGGCGCGCGGCGGGGAGGAGCTCGAGCTCGAACTCGAGACCGCCGCCGGCCCCGCCATCGCCCACCACGAGTACGTCGTCAACTGCACCGGCTTCGACCTCCTCGCCCAGCTCCGCGGCCTCTTCGCCGAGCCGACGCGCGCCGACCTCGAGTCCCGCGTCGGCCCGATCTGGGACCGCCCCCCGGGCACCGAGCTCCGCTTCGACCGCTCCCTCGCCCTCGCCGGTCTGGAGCCCCGCCTCCACATCCCCGGCCTCGCCGGCCTGAGCCAGGGCCCGGGCTTCGCCAACCTCGGCAGCCTCGGCCTCCTCGCCAACCGCGTCCTCGCCCCGCTCGTCCCCGCCCTGACGAGGGCCAAGCGAGGCGCCGCCGCGGCGGCCCTGACGATCCTCGCCATCGCGCTTTTGGTCGGCTGCGGCGGCGGTGGCGACTCGAACTCGACGACCGCGAGCCCGGCAGGGTCGGGAGGCGCCGCCGCGGGGAGCGAAGCCGCCTACCCCGGGATCGACCTCGCCAACACCCGCTTCGCCGGTGGCCCGATCGACCGCGCCTCGGCGGAGAAGCTGAAGCTCGCCTGGAAGCTGCCGAGCGAAGCGCAGAGCACCTACGGCGCCTACTCGGCCTCGCCGGTCGTCTCCGGCGGCGTCGTCTACATGCAGGACCTCGAATCGAACGTCCAGGCGGTCGACCTCCGATCCGGCGAACTGCTCTGGGAAACGAAGATGGAATCGCCCGACCAGGGGCCGAACGGGGTCGCGGTCGCCGACGGGATGGTCTTCGGGGCGACGGCGACGGAAGCGTTCGCGCTCGATGCCGAAACCGGCGAAGAAGTCTGGTCGACCGAACTGACCACGAAGCCGAAGGAAGCGATCGACATGTCGCCGGGCGTGCACGACGGCCTCGTCTACGTCTCGACCGTGCCGACCGACGTCACCAGCGCCTACAACGGCGGCATCGCCGGCGTGCTCTGGGCGCTCGACGCGAAGACCGGGGCGAAAAAGTGGAGCTTCGACACCGCGCCGAAGGGCCTCTGGTCGAAGAAGCACAGGTCGATCAACGCGGGCGGCGGTCTCTGGTACGCGCCGTCGTTCGACGACGAAGGCGGGATGTACGTGGGGACGGGGAACCCGGTGCCGTTCCCGGGCGCCGCCGGGCTGCCCTGGGGCAAGAGCCGCCCCGGCCCGAACCTCTACACCGACTCGTTGGTGAAGCTGAACGCGAAGACCGGCAAGCTCGAGTGGGCGCATCAGGTCACGCCGCACGACGTCTACGACTGGGACTTCCAGGATCCGCCGATCCTCGCCACCGCGGGCGGCAGGGAGCTCGCGATCGGCGCCGGCAAGTCCGGCCAGGTCGTCGCGGTCGACGCGAGGACCGGCAAGGTCGTCTGGCAGACCGCGGTCGGCAAGCACAACGGCCACGACGACGACGGTCTGCTGGCGATGCGCGGGGAAACGGCCAAGCTGCCGAAGCAGGCGACCGTCTACCCGGGGCTCCTCGGCGGCGTGATCGCGCCGATGGCCGCCTCGAAGACGACCGTCTTCGTGCCGGTCGTCAACCACCCGCTGACGATCGAAAACGGCGAAACGATCGGCGAAGGCGAAGAAAACACGGGCGAAATGGTCGCCCTCGACATCGCGACCGGCAAGGAGAAGTGGAGCCAGTCCTACGAAGTGCCGGCCTACGGCGCGCCGGTCGCGGTCAACGACATGGTCTTCTTCGCCACCTTCGACGGCACCCTGCACGGGCTCGACGCGAACACCGGCGGCGAAGTCTGGACCGAAGCGCTGCCCGCCGGGGCGAACTCCGGCGTCACGGCCTCCGGCGACAGCCTGATCCTCGCCGCGGGCCTGCCGCTGGCCGAAGGCCAGGTCCCGTCGCTGGTCGCCTACAGGCTCGGCGGTTAGGCGCGGCCGGCGCGGTCCTCGATCACTGCGCGCGGAGGGCGCGGGCGCGGCGCAGCGCGCGTTCGAGCAGGTCGCCGAGGAGGTCGGAGAGGCGGTCGATCCGCGCGCGGGCGGGGCGGGCGAAGAGGAGGAGGGCGGCGGCGCAGCCGAGGGCGGCTCCGGCGACCACGTCGCTCGGGTAGTGGACGCCGATCGCGACGCGGCCGACCGAGAGGACGGCGGCGGCGAGGAGGGCGACGGCGCCCCAGCGGCGGTTGCGCAGCCAGATCGCCATCGCGACCGCGAAGGCGCCGGTGGCGTGGTCGCTGGGGAAGCCCGGGTCGGCGGCGTGGCCGGTGAAGAGGTGGACGCCGTGGGGGTCGTCGACGAAGGGGCGGGAGCGGTCGATGAGTTCGGAGATGACCTTGCCGACGGCCAGGGCCAGCCCGGCGCTGAGCGCCGCGGCCACCGCGGTCCGCCGCCAGGCGCGCAGGCGCTCGCCGTTGGCGAACAGGAAGATGCCGAGGAGGGTGGCGACGAAGAGCGCCTCGGAGACGTTGACGTAGAAGAGCAGCGGGTCCTCCACCGCGTCGTGGTGGTAGAGGAAGTCGTTGAGGGTGTGGAGGATGCTCCATTCCATCGTCAAGGAAACGTAACGAGATTGTCAAAAGTTCCGATGAGAATCCGACGAGCCGGTTTGTGCGCGGTGCTACCGTCCCGACATGTCACCGGTCGGTGACAAGGCGACCGTGACCCGGCGCCCGCATGACGCCGAGGCCTCCCGCCGCGCCCTGCTCGAAGCCGCCCGCGAGGTCTTCGAGGAAGTCGGCTATGACCGGGCGACGACGCGGGAGATCGGCGTGCGCGCGGGCGTCGATCCGGCGCTGATCGCGCGCTATTTCGACTCCAAGGAAGGCCTCTTCATCGCCACGATCGCGGCGGGCTCGGCCGAGGAGGAAGGGTTCGACTTCGCCCCGCGCGCCCTCGTCGCCTACCTGCTGGAGCGTTGGGACGAACGCGGCCACAGCCCGATCAGCCGCGCCCTCGCCAGCCCGGCCCTCTCGCCGGGCGCGCGCGAGCAGATCAGCGCCGTCGTCGCCGACCGCGTGCTCGGCGGCCTCGTCGCCGAACGGCGCCGCCGCGGCGCCGCGGCGGCCGAGCTGCGCGCCGAGCTCCTCGTCGCGCTTGCCGTCGGCGTCGCCGTCACCCGCGCCAACGGCACCCTGGAGACACTCGCCGCCACCCCGCGCGAGGAAGTCCTGGCGACGCTCGCGCCCCTCCTCGACGCGCTGGAGAGCTGAGCCCCGGCCATGGCCACCAAACGCAGCGCCGGCATCCTCCTCTTCCGCGACCGCGAAGGCGGCCGCACGGAGTTCCTCCTCGTCCACCCGGGCGGCCCCTACTGGGCCAAGCGCGACGACGGCGCCTGGTCGATCCCCAAGGGCGGCATCGAGGGCGACGAGGACTCCCGCGAGGCCGCGCTCCGCGAGCTCGACGAGGAGCTCGGTGCCGCCGCCCCCCAGCTCGAGCCGGCCGACCTCATCGACCTCGGCTCGATCCGCCAGCGAGCCGGCAAACTCGTCGACGCCTGGGCCGCCAAGGGCGACTTCGACCCCGCCGACCTCGACAGCAACACATTCAACATGGAGTGGCCCCCGAAAAGCGGCCGCCAAATCGACTTCCCCGAGGTCGACCGCGCCGCATGGTTCGACCTCGAGACCGCCCGCCGCAAGCTCCTCCCGGCCCAAGGCGAGTTCCTCGACCGGCTTCTGGAGCATCTGGGGCGGACGGTGGCGCGGTAGGGGCGGGGGGCGGCCGAGGGACGCACACGGGACGCGGCCCCCTCGGCCACGGCCCGGGTCTTCTGGGGCCGTGGCCGAGAGGGCCGGGTGACCGGGGGGAGGATCAGGGACCGTGGCCGCAGGGTCACGGGAGGGCGACGGAAGGCCCACGGACGACGCACGGATCCGTCACCGAGATGAGGCGTCGTGACGAAGACGCCGGGATCT
>DASZUW010000358.1:0-3444 GCA_035547475.1 Solirubrobacterales bacterium | reverse complement strand
AGACCCGGGTCGCCGATCAGCCGCCCGAGGCGCCAGCTTCCCGGCGTCCCGGACCCCCGCCCCGGGCGCCAGCTTTCCCGCGCCGCGAACCCACCCCGGGCGCCAGCTTCCCGGCGCCCCGAACCCCCGCCCCCGGGCGCCAGCTTCCCGCCCCCGCGCCCAACCGACGCGCCAACTCCCGCGCCTCGCTAGGGTCGCGGCCGATGAGAGTCTGGGTCGACTGCACCGCCGCGGCGCATCCGCTCGTGTTGCGGCCGATCGTCGAGCGGCTTGAGGCGCGCGGGGACGAGGTGTTCATCACCGCGCGGGAGTACGGACAGACGGTGGGGATCCTCGATCGGCTCGGGATGCACTACACGGTGGTCGGGGAGCACGGGGGCGCGTCGAAGCTGGGCAAGGCGCGGGCGCTATCGTCGCGCTCGCGGGCACTCGCCAAGGTGGTCTGGGAGAAGCGGCCGGAACTGGCGCTGGCGCACGGGTCGGTGGACCTGGCGGTGGTGTGCGGGTTGCTGCGGATCCCCTCCGTGCAGATGCAGGACTACGAGTTCGCCAACCTGCAGCGGCAGATCTCCTTCCGCGCCGCGACGCGGGTGCTGGCGCCGGAGGCGATCCCGGTCGACCGGCTGCGCAAGATCGGGGCCAAGCCGCGCAAGCTGGTGCGCTATCCGGGCCTGAAGGAGGAGTACTACCTCTACGACTTCGTGCCCGACGAGGGGATCATCGACGACCTCGGGCTGGACCGGGGAAAGGTGATCACGGTGGTGCGCCCGCCGCCGGAGACCTCCGAGTACCACGCGCGCAACGATCTCTATGCGGCCACCGTGCGCCGGCTGGCCGAGGCCGACGGCGAGGCGCAGGCGGTGATCATCCCCCGCACCCGCGAGCAGGCCGACGCGGCGCGGGCGCTCGGCGCGCCCAACCTGTTGATCCCCGAGCAGGCGATCGACGCCCAGAGCCTGATCGCCTGCGCCGACCTGGTGGTGAGCGCGGGGGGGACGATGAACCGCGAGGCAGTCGCCCTCGGCACGCCCGTCTACACGACGTTCAGCGGCCGCATGGGCGGGGTCGACGAGGTGCTGATCCACGAAGGCCGGCTGCGGGTGCTGGAGGATCCGGCCGAACTGGAGTTGCGCAAGCGAACCGATCCGGTCGGGGTCCTGAACCCGCGCGACCCGGCCTTCCTCGTCGCCTCGGTACTCGGCGCCGTCGCCGTTTATCCGTAATCTGACCCGGTCCGGGAGGCCGGACGGGACCCTCGCACCTCGACCCACGCGGGACTGAAATTTGGCCGCGACCACCGACGCAGTACTCGCGTTCATCGCCGCAGCGGCGATCGCCTGGCTGTTGGTGCCCTACGCGGAGCGCCTCGCCTTCCGGGTCGGGGCGATCGATTACCCGAAGGAGCGCAGCCTCCACGACAAGCCGATGGCGCGGCTGTCGGGCCTCGCGATCCTGGTCGCGGTCGAGGCGGCGGGGTGGATCTGGCTGCCGGGGGACGGCGAGAGCCGCGCGATCCTGATCGGCGGCGTCGCGATCGCCGCGGTCGGCGTCCTCGACGACATCTACGACCTGCCCGCGCTGCCGAAGCTCGCCGGCCAGGTCGCCGCCTCGCTGATCCCGGTGCTGGCCGGGGTGCGGGTCGAGAACCTGACGCTCCCGTTCCTGGGCGGTTTCGAGCTGCACGGCTGGGCCTACCCGCTGACCGTGCTCGGGATCGTCGCCGTGGTCAACGTCATCAACTTCCTCGACGGCGTCGACGGGCTCGCCGCCGGCGTCTGCGTGATCGCGGCGGTGACGCTGGCGACGATCGCGCTCTCGCTCGAACGCAACGAGGCGGGCGTCCTCGCCGCGCTCACGGCGGGCGCCGCGCTCGGCTTCCTGCGCCACGGCTTCCCGCCCGCCTCGAGCTTCATGGGGGACACCGGCTCCAACCTGCTCGGCTACCTCCTCGCCACCGCCTCGGTGCAGGGGGCGCTGAAGACGAACGCGGTCATCGCCCTCGCCTTCCCCCTGATCGTGCTCGCGGTGCCGATCCTGGACACCGGCTTCGTCGTCGCCAAACGGCTCAAATACCGCCAGCCGATCTACCAGGCCGACGCCTGGCACTTCCATCACCGGATGGCGAACAAGGGCTTCAGCCAGCGGCGCACGGTCGCCTACCTGTACGCCTGGACGGTCGTCATGTCGATGCTGGCCCTGGCGCTCCGCTTCGTCCCCTACAGCGACAACCACGGCCACTTCCACGCGCTCTGGACCGCGGTGATGCTGGCCCTGATCGCCGCCGCGCTCGCCTACAGCGTCTACCTCGTCTACGTGCTCGAGATCCTCAAGCTGCGGCGCGGCCGGATCAACCCGGAAACCGGCGAGTTCGAAGCCTTGGAGCTGGACGCCGAGCCGACTCCGCCCAAACCCCCGGCAGGTAGTGGCAAGGGGCACTAACCCGCATCAGAAAGCCGTTTGTCGGCCGCTTCGGATATAGTCGCGCCCGCGTCCGCTCGGGCCCCGAGACGGGCGTCTTTATGTCTCCTCCTAAGCATGTCGACCTACTCGTGCTGGCCGCGGCAGCGGTCGTCTTCGCCGTCTGCGATTTCTCGCTGCTCGGCTACATCGCCGCTGCCGTCGCCTGGCTCGCCCAGCGCGGGATCCAATGGCTCGCCCAGCGCCGCTCCGGCGAAGCGCTCAAGGCGGGCGACCGGCGGCGGGCGATGGGGATCATCGCCGCCACCACGCTCGGGCGCGTCTGGCTGATGGCCACCGTCGTGCTGGTCGTCGGCATCGCCCAGCGCACCGCCGGACTCTCCTCCGCCGTCCTGTTGGCCGCGCTCTTCACGATCTCGATGGGCTCGTCGGGCCTGGCCTACCTCCTCGAACCCCAAGGACAGAGCGTCCAACCGCGATGAAGACCAAAACGAAAGCCCTGATCGCCGGCGGCACCTGGCTGCTGATCGTGATCCTCCTGCTCGTCATCTTCGGCAACGAAGGCAAGAACGAAGAGTTCAAGCCGCAGAACGAGTTCAAGCTCCATCCCTGGTTCTCGATCCACATCGGCCCGGTCGACCTCTCGATCAACCGCGCCGTCTTCTACCTGCTGCTGGCGTCCGGCCTGACGATCGCGACGATGGTCTGGATCTCGAAAAAGATGCAGCAGCGGCCGAACAAGACGCAGGCGGCGATGGAGATCGCCTACGACGTGGCGAAGAACAACATCACCCGCGGCAACATCGGCGACGCGAGCGTCGCGGCCCGCTGGTTCCCCTTCATCAGCGCCCTCTTCTTCTTCATCCTCTTCGCCAACATCATCGGTTACCTGCCGCTGCCGACCAACACCGGCGAGCACTTCAACGTCTTCGGCCTCGAAATCCCGACCTTCGCCATCTACGCGGCGACGGCGAACATCTCGATCCCGATCGCCCTCACCCTGGTCGTCTGGATCAGCTACCACGT
>DASZUW010000357.1:0-6131 GCA_035547475.1 Solirubrobacterales bacterium | reverse complement strand
GCAGCTGACCACCGCCCACCTCCTCGGCCTCACCCTCTCCTGCGACCACCGGATCCTCTACGGCGCCCCGGCGGCGGAGTTCCTGGCCCGGATCCGCGCGCTGCTCGAGGAGCCGCTGGCGCTGGCGCTCTGAGCGTGCGTCCGCGGGCGGGCGAACCGGTGTCCGAGGAGCTCAGTCGCGCCCGAGGAGGCGCGCTTTCGCGGCGGCGAACTCCTCCTCGGTGAGGACGTTGTCGTCGCGGAGCGCCCGCAGGCGCTCGAGTTGGGCGACGTCGCTCGCCGCGGCCTCCCGTGCTCCGGTGAAGCTGCGCTCCGGATGCCGGCGATCCAGCCGGTCCACGTCCTCGCGGCTCAAGTTCGGCGCGTCGCCGCCGAAGAACCGGCGCTTCGTCATGTCGGAGCGGTTCGCCCGCATCGCCCGCGCCTCGTCGAGCCAGGCCTCGCACTCCGCGTCGGGGTCACCGCCGCCTTCGCCGTGGAGCGAGTAGAGCAGCTTCTCGTAGCACTCGACGCCGCGCGCGATCAGCCCTTCGCGGCCCTCCGGTTCCGGCCCGGGCAGGGCCCGGTTCTTGTCCCAGGCCAGGAGCTCCATCGCCACCGTCGCGGCCAGGAAGTTCCGGTCGCTGAGGTCCTTCGGGACCTTTCTGCCGCAGCCGCAGACGCATTCCATCCGCGGAGCTTCGCAAACCGACGAGCGCCTGGCGATCCGCGCGCGGTGGTCGCCGATAGCGTCATCGCCGCACGCGAGCCGCAAGGATCGCCTCGCGCTGATCGGGCGCCAGATACTTGACCGCCTCGCGGATCGTCACGGCGGACGCTCGGGGAGCGCGCGGCAGCAGCCACTCGTAGACCTCCGCGCCGCGCGTCTTGGCGGTCTCGCGCAGGACCCAGCCGATCGCCTTGCCGACGAAGAACTCGCGCTCCTCCAGCATCGGGTCCGCCCAGCGGGCGAAGCGGTCGAAGTCGGCGCCCGCCTTCAGCGGCCGGATCTGGGAGAGGAGGGCGGCGCGGCGGACCCAGAAGTCGCGGTCGCGGGTCCAGGGATCGAGGCGCGCGGCCACCTCGGGGTGGGCCGAGAGCAGGTGACCGAGGACGTCGACCGAGAGCGGATCGACGAGCGCCCAGGTGCGCGAGCTCGCGACGTAGCGTCTGATCGCGGGGACGTCGGCCGGGCCGAGCAGGTCCACCCGGTAGTCGAGCAGGAACGCGGCGCACGCGCGGCGCTCGAAGACCGGCTCGGCCCAGAGCTCCTCGGCGAGCGCCCGGAGCTCCCGCCGCGAACCGACCTCGGCTGCCGCTCCCTTGGCCTCCTTGCGGATCTGCGGCACGCTCGCGCCGAGGTGGCGCATCGCGCTCTTCAGGTAGCGCCTGGTCCCCGCGGCCCGCTCCGCGGTCCCGACCTCCGCCAAGGCACGCTCGATCTCCGCGGCGCCGCGCACGTCTGCTGCTTCGCCACCGCGGCGACGATCTCCTCGCGGCCCGCGCGGGCAGCGCCTCGATCCGCACAACAGAAAACGCCCCTCCGGGGAGGAGGGGCGCTTCTGGGGTTACTACAGGGAGGAGAGAACTGGCCGACGCCTGATCGGTGCTGGTATTTGGCTCTGCACTGCGGAATCCAGTCCGGTTGTCTCCGGTTGAATATGGCGTTTTTGGTTTCTCACTGGCGCACTACTGGCGCACAGGCGGGCATCTGAGTGTCGTTTCGTTGCAGCGCTCGGGTCGGTCGGTGGCTGAACCCGGCGCTACCATCCTCGTATGGCCGCACCGTCAACGATAAAAGTCGAGTTCGACCGCGAGCTGCTCGAGCGACTTCGCCAGCGTCACCCCGACAAGGGTGACCGCGAGCTGCTTGAGTCGATGGCGAAGATGACCCTCGGCCGCGAATCGCTGCGCCGGGTCCAGGAGCGTAGTTCTCTGTCCGAAGACGAGGCGATCGAGCTTGGGGTCAAGGCTGTGCATGAGGCGCGCCGCAAGCGCCGAACGGCCGCTTGACGCGCCTGGTCGTAGACGCCAGCACGCTAACCTCCGGCGTTGCTAGCCGTCCCGGCGGAGGCACTCCGTGGCTGCTCCTGCTCGCGCTGATCGACCTTGAGTTCGAGGCGATCGTCTGCCCCAGGCTGATTCAGGAGTTCAGCGACGCCCTCGGTAACAGGTACTTCCAGGAACGGTTTGACGCGCGTGACCTTGACGGGATCGTGACCAGCGTCACCAGCGTGGCGACCATGTACGAAGATCCTGCCCGCGTCGAGCCGTTGCTGCGCGATCCCGACGACGACTACCTGGTCGCGCTCGCCAGAGAGGCAGGCGCTGAGGTAATCGTCAGCGGTGATAAGGACTTACTTGACCATCCGGGCCTTGAGCCACGGGCGATCGATGCACGGGACGCCTGCAAGCTTCTCGGGTTGCTCGACTGACCCAGGCAGTGGCTCCCCGATCCTTGGCGGCCATCCTATCGCGGCGGCAGCCTACTTCCACCCTTGGGCAGGAGCGACTGTCGATTGGCTCTTGGATTTAGGTGGTCGTTCCGCTCTGATGTGATCTACGAATGACGCGCAAACTTCGCTATTCCGAGAGAAGGGAGTTCGCTGAAACCGGGTCGCTCGGGCCGCCGGTAGAAGACGTGACCAGGGAGGTCTTAAACGGCATCGGGCGAGTCCTTGATGAAGCGGCCAGGAGTCAATTCGCTGGGAACAGCTTTCTCTGGGCGCTCCAAAGGGCCTGCGCTGACCATTTTGGTTGGACTGACGTCGAAGCGGAAAGGCTCAAAATCCGAATAGAGGAAATGAACCTCGATCAGTTGCTCGACTTCATCGAACTCCTGGCCGAGGAGGCAACTAGGGTCATTGACACCGGTGATGGTTGCAACAGTTGGCCCGAGCAGGCGCTCCCCGAGGCGGAAGGTCGGCTCAATGGACTCTTCGAGCGGTACAGATTTGTGTACAGGCTCGAAGGCGGACAAGTTCGCAAGATCGGCTCTCCTGTCCTTGATGAGACAGTCATCGGTCCCGCCCTATTGGCTGTCCAACGGCCTGGGTGGGGGGAGGTCGAGAAGTCCTTCAGAGAGGCGATTGAACACCAACGCGGCGGGTCGGACGAGAACGACGATGCCCTAACGGCCGCTAATGCTGCGGTTGAGGCGGCGCTAAAGGCATCCGGCTTCAAGGGCGCCAATCTCGGGCCACTTGCGAAGGACTTCAAGAAGTCCGCTCGCCTGCCAACTGAGTTGAAAGGCGTGCCCGAGGCATTGGAGGTCCTTTTAGGACGATCCGGTGCCCTGCGAAGTGCTCACGGAGACGCACACGGGAAGGCGGCAGGCGCCGCCGCGGTGCCCCAAGCACTCGTTGATCTCGCGATCCATTGGGCTGGTGCCTTCATTGTTTATCTCGGCGAGATGAGCGACGGAGCCCATAAGTTGAGTTGATGGAACGATGGTTCCTGGCGCCTGGACCATCGGGATGGGCTAGGAGCGACGAAGGATAGGCTCCTTTGATGCCCGCGGACCCGAAACAGAAGGCCCGCGCCGAAGTGCGGAAGGCACAGGCCGATTTCGAGCGCGATCAGAAGCAGTTGCAACAAGAGCGGGCGAAGTCGCGGGAAAGGCGGCGCGAGCGTTTCGCTCGAGCCCATGAAGCTGGTCTCTCTCTGCGGGAGATCGGCGAGGAGACCGACCTCCACGCGACCCGAGTCCGCGAAATCTTGAAAGAAGATTGAGGAATTGCAGGGTATAGGCCCTACACCCTGCTCTCCGGTCGCTTCGCCGCGAACCTTCGGCGCCTGCGACGAAGCGGGCCTGACTCAGGTAGAGCTGTCCTTCCGTGCCCAGATCCACCGGATGCAGGTCAGCCGCATGGAGGGTGGCGAGCGGCTGCCACGCTGCGAACCCTGGTGAAGCTCGCCGGTGCCCTCGACCAGACGCCGAACGATCTTCTCGACGGGATCGCCTGGGAGCCGATCACCTTCGTCGAGGACGACCTCCGCGTCACCTCCGCAGAGGGCACCGCCGATGCCGCAGAGGAAACGTGACCCTGCCGTCGCGGCGCGCTTCGGCGAGAACCTGCGCCGCGTCTGCAGGCACGAGGATCTCTCCCAGGGGAACTGGCGCTGCGCGCGTCCTTCCGCCGCACCGAGATCGGCCTGCTGGAGAACGGCGAGCGCATCCCCCGGATGGACACATCAAGCCGCCTGACCGCCAATTTTTGGCTCCACAACAGAAAACGCCCCTCCAGGGAGGAGGGGCGCTTCTGGGGTTACTACAGGGAGGAGAGATATGTATCTCTATATATGTGGATCTGTGGGAGGTAGGTGAGCCCTGTTGTGTCGTGGGCGCCAGATGTGGGAAGCATCCGGGGCCAAATTACGACGCGGGACTCGACCAAGAAGTTCTCTGTTTGTTTCCTATCGGTTGCTCCGACTGAATCCTTGAACAGCGTACGAACGTATGTGCTGGATGTCTGTGAGGGGGGTCACAGAGGCCTCCTTTTGGGGGGATTTCCCCTGCTCCCAGGCCGAATTCGGGCTTGGCGAGGGGAAATAGGAGGTATTCCTTGTATACCAGACTGACAGCGTCGGCCAGGGGAGAGCGTTAAAAGTCCGTGAACGGGTGGCGAGTGGGGGCCGGCCCCGTCACGGCCGGCCCGGCCTTCGTCCCGGGGATCGAATGGCGCTCTTTCGCGATGGGTCCCGGCGACCGCGCTCGGCGGCCTGCGGGCGGCCCTCCGGGGTCGCTGTAGCTTTCCGACGATGAAGAAGGCCCGGATAGACGCCGTCCTGGCCGAGCGCGGGCTCTTCCCGTCGCGCTCCGCCGCCGCGGGCGCGGTGCGGGCGGGCGAAGTGCGCGTCGGGCCCGACGGCCCGGTCGCCCTTCGCCCAAGCCAGCTCGTCGAGCCGGAGGCGGAATTCGTCCTCGCGGCGCGACCGCGGTTCGTCTCGCGCGGAGGGATCAAGCTGGAGAACGCGCTGGGGGCGCTCGGGGTCGACGTCGCCGACCGCGACTGCCTCGACGTCGGCGCCTCGACCGGCGGGTTCACCGACTGCCTCCTGCAGCGGGGCGCGGCGCGGGTCGCCGCGGTCGACGTCGCCTACGGGCAGATCGACGCCCGCCTGCGCAAGGACCCCCGCGTGACCGTGATCGAGCGCCTGAACGCGCGCGCGCTCGGCCCCGCCGACCTGCCGTTTCTCGCCTCGCTGGCGACGGTCGACGTCTCCTTCATCGGCCTGACCAAGGTCCTGCCCGCGGTCGCCACCTGCCTCGCGCCGGGGGGCGAGGTGCTGGCGATGGTGAAGCCGCAGTTCGAGCTCGAGCGCGGTCGGGTCGGGCGCGGCGTCGTGCGCGATCCCGCGGACCGCCAGGAGGCGGTGCTGAGGGTGGCGCTCGCCGCGCGCGAGCTCGGCCTGGCGATCCGCGGCTTCGCCTCCTCGGGCCTGCCGGGGCCGAAGGGCAACCGCGAGACCTTCGTCTGGTGCGGCGGCGAGGGACGCGAAGTCGACGACCTCGAGCGGGCGATCGCGGCGGCCGACGCGGCGAGCCTCGGCCCCGGGGGGATCGAGGGCGAAGGCGACGCCGGCGGGTCCGGGGCGGAGGGTGGCGGCGAGTGAAGACCGCCGCGCTGATCACCCACTCGCACCCGCCCGCCGCGACCGAGGCGGTGGCGATCGCCGCATCCGTCGCCGCGGCGGCGGGCTGGCGCCTGGTCGCCGACCGGGGAGAGCTCGACAAGCACGACACCGCCGCGTCGGGGGTCGAGCTGGAGCGTGATGGGGAGACCCCCGACCTCTGCCTCGTCCTCGGCGGCGACGGCACGATCCTGCACGCCCTTCGTCGCTTCGCCGGCACGAGGGTGCCCGTGTTCGGTGTCAATTTCGGCACCGTCGGCTTCCTTGCCGCGGTCGAGCGCGGGGACGCCAAGCAGGGGATCGAGCGCGCCCTCGCCGGCGAGGTCGAGACGATCGAGCTCCCCGCGATCCAGGTCGACGCCCGTGGCCGGACCGGGGTCGGCTTCAACGACGTCACCCTCCAGCGCCGCCCGCACGACCGCGTCGCCGAGCTGAGCTACCGCGTCGCCGCCGAGGAGGTCGGCCACGTGCGCTGCGACGGTCTCGTCGCCGCGACCCCGGTCGGCTCGACCGGCTAC
>DASZUW010000356.1:0-4599 GCA_035547475.1 Solirubrobacterales bacterium | reverse complement strand
ACGGTCATCTCGACCGCCAGCTTGATCGCGTTGTCGGCCCAGGCGACGCGCTGCGAGGACTGCATCTGCTCCGAGAGCTCCTCCATGCGGGCGCGGAACTCGTCGGGATCGCCGAAAAGGTTGAAAGGGCTTCCCTCCATGAGCCAATGAAAGCAGACCCGACACCTCGTCGATCCACAATTGGCACAACCTGCGCGCCACACGCGCGCATTTCGCCCCTAGCGTCGGGGCATGGCCGTAGAGCGGACGAGGCGAGGGAGGGACGGTGCCAGTCGGCCGGCGGGCGGGCAGCGCGGAGAGGCGCGGGGCGGGCAGCGCGGAGAGGCGCGGGGCGGGCAGCGCGGCGAGGCGCGGGGCGGGCAGCGCGGCGAGGCGCGGGGCGGGCAGCGCGGGCAGGCGACGGTCGAGAGCGCCGGGCTGGCGGCGCTGATCGCGCTGCTGATCGTCGCCGTCGTCGCGGCGATCGTGGCGGGCGGGGAAATAAAGGCGGGGCGGGAGCTGGCGGGCGTGATCGGGCGTCGCATCGTCTGCGCGCCGCACCTGCCGGACGCCTGTCGGCACCCGGCGCTCGTGCCCGCCTACGGATGGCCGCTGGCCCGCCTCGCCCGCGCGCTCGCGCCCGCGCCGGAGGCCCTGCCGGGTCCCGGCGGGCTGCCGCTCATCCCGGTCGACTTCCGCCGCTGCCGGCGCGAGAGCTGCGCCGTGGCCGCCGGCCCCCATCTGACGGCGTCGAACCGGCGCACCACCGACTTCACCCAGCTCGTCGACCGGCGCCGCTCCGACGGGACCGTCGAGATCGTCTACTGGGAGTACCGGCCGACGCTCGGCTGGCGCGCGGTCCGCCGCACGGCGACCACGGCCGCCGTCGAAGCCGCCGGCGGAACCCCGGTCCTCGCCTCCCAGGACCCCGCCCTGGTCCCCCTCGAGACCCTTCCCGGCCGCAACCACTACGACTTCCCCGCCGCCGAAGCCCCGCCCTGGCGGTGGCAGGTGGAGCCCCGCTACCCGGGGTGGTCGGACTGATGACGTCGGCTCACGCCGAGGTCGGCGTCGTCGCCTCGCTCCCGGCACCCGCGCCGCCCGCCGCGCCCCCGGGGCCGCCGCCGTCTTCGCGGTCGGCCTCCTCCTGGGCCTGTTTGATCAGGCCGCGCCAGTCGGTGGTGCGGAAGACGAGGAGTATCGCGGCGAAGCCGAGCACGACCGACCAGGCGGCCATCGCGATCTGCGTGCCGACCGAGAAGGAGAGGACCGCGGCGCGCGAGGGGCCCTTCAGCGTCGCCACCAGGAGGGCCTGCTGGGCGCCCGCGCCGCCCGGCGTGAAGGGGACGATGTTGGCGATCGCCTGCACGCTCATCACCAGCATCACGTTGCCGATCGAGCCCTTCAGCCCGAAGGCCTCGAGGAAGAACCAGAAGGCGGCGAAGCGGAAGAGCCAGCCGACGCCCTGCCAGGCGAACACCTGCTTCATGTAGTCGCGCGGCCGGGTGAGGATGACGAGGCCCTGTTTGACCCGCGCCCAGAACCGCCGCACCCGGTGCGCCAGGAGGAGCACGCCGACGACGATCGCGGCGATCAAAGCCGCGACCGTGATCGCCAGCGTCTTCGGGTGGTTGGCCCAGAAGGAGACCTCGAAGGCCGGCAGGTGCGGCAGCTCGGGCAGCGGCGGCAGGAGGCCCTGGGTGATCGCGTAGAGGAGGACGAGGATCCCCACCGAGGTGTCGAAGACGGTCTGTACGAGGAACGAGGAGGTGACCGCCGGATAGGAGGAGTCGGGGATCTGGCGCTTGACCAGGAAGACCTTGGTGACGTCGCCCGCGTGCGCCGGGACGATCGCGTTGATCCCCGCCCCGGCCAGGTAGGCCGCCGCGAGGCGCGTGAAGCCGATCCGCTTCCCCGGGTACGCGGCCCGCAGCACGTTGCGCCACGCCCACGCCCGTGCCAGCTGCATCCCGAGCAGGCACAGGAGCGCCAGCCCGAACGATCCCCAGTGCACTTCCGAGAGGTGCCGGAAGAATTCCGTCGTCGCGTCGAAGAAGTGTTCGAGGCTCGACTCGAGGTCGCCGAGCGGTGGCTGAACGAGGAGAACCGGCATCACAGCTAGACTAGCCACGCTCGTGCCGGACACCGACACGCACACCCTCCCCCCGCGGCTGCCCTCAGACCCCTCCGACGAGGCGATGTGTGCGCGTGCGCGCGAACGTTATGCCGCCGACCGCAAGAGCGCCCGCCGTCGCCGCCGCAAGGCGCACGCGGCGATGCCGAACCTGATCATCATCGGCGGGCTCAAGTGCGGGACGACGAGCATCCACCACTACCTCGGCCTCCATCCGGAGATCCAGATGTCGAAGCCGAAGGAGCTGAACTTCTTCGTCGCCGAGCTGAACTGGGACCTCGGCCTGGACTGGTACGCGAGCCGCTTCGACGACCGCTTCAAGGTCCGCGGCGAGTCCTCCCCGCACTACACGAACCTCCCCCGCTACGACGGCGTCGCCGAGCGCATCAGGACCCACTGCCCCGACGCCAAGCTGATCTACATGGTGCGCGACCCGATCAAGCGCATCCTCAGCCACTGGGTCCACGCGACCGGCGCCGGGTACGAGACCCGCGAGATGGTCCCGGTCCTCTCCGACCCCGACAACCAGTACACGAACCGCTCGCGCTACTGGACCCAGCTGCAGCCCTACCTCGAGCGCTTCGACCGCGCCCAGATCGAGGTCATCACCCAGGAGGAGCTGCAGCGCGACCGCGAGGGGACGATGCGCAAGGCCTTCGCCTACGCGGGCGTCGACGAGACCTTCACCTCCGAGCAGTTCGACCGCGAGTGGGAGAAGTCGGCGGCGAAGTCGAGCGACAAATACCAGTTCATGGAGAAGCTGATCAAGCTGCCCGGCTTCCGCTCCTTCGACCGCAACTTCGACCGCCTGCCGGAGCGCGCGCGCTGGCTCGTCGAGAAGGTCGTCCACGACCCGGACAAGCCGCCGGCGCCGAAGCCGGAGCTGCCCGCCGACCTCTTCGAGGCGCTGCGCGGCCGCTTCACCGAGGAAGTGGCGGAGCTGCAGAAGTTCGCCGGCCGCGAGTTCGCCGGCTGGAACGATTATTCGGGCTGAGGGGCGCTAACTGGATCGCGCTGCAGTACTTACTGTCGTCATGGCGACAGTAAGTACTGCAGCGCGGAGGTCATAGCGGCCGGGCTCCCCGCCACTTCCCCCGGTCCCGCGTCAGGAGCGCCCGCCCCCCGCCCCATCTACAGTTCACCCGATGAAGCGCCTCGTCCCGGACCCCGGCGCGACCACGGTCGCCGCGCAGCTCGGGGCCTACCGCCCCTGGGACGATCCGCCCGCCGAGCGCCCCCGCGTCGCCCTGAACTTCGCCGCGACGCTCGACGGGCGCGCCACGATCGACGGGCGCTCCGGCAAGATCGGCTCCGACACCGACACCGCGATGCTGGTCGGGCTGCGCCAGCGCTTCGACGCGGTGATGATCGGCGCCGGGACGATGCGGGTGGAGCGCTACTCGCGGATCATCGGCGACCCCGAAAAGCGCGCGCGCCGCGAGGAGCTCGGCCTGCCCGGCGACCCGCTGATGGTGCTGATCGGCAGCCTCGACCTGCCCTGGGACGCGGGGCTCTTCACCGCCGGCGGCGGCGCGGTGATGATCGTCACGGCCGACCCGGAGGGCGAGCCGCCCCCCACCGCCACCCCGGTCGAGGTCGTCCGCGAACCCGACGGGCGCGTCGACCTCGCCGCCGTCCTGCGCCGCCTGCGCGAGGAGCGGGGCGTCCGCGCCCTGCTCTGCGAGGGCGGCCCGCACCTCCACTCCCAGCTCCAGGCGGCGGGCCTCGCCGACGAGCTCTTCCTCACGATCGCGCCAAAGCTCGTCGGCGCCGGGCCGGCGATCCTCGAAGGCGCCCTCCCCGACGTGGCCGAGCTGGAGCTCGCCTGGCTGCTGCAGGAGGGATCCGAGCTCTTCGCCCGCTACCGGCGGCGATGAACTAGATTCGGCCCCGACCGGGTCACGCGACAGGGAGGGAAAATGGACTTCGAACCAACCGCGGAGGTCGCCGCGCTGCGCGAGCGCATCCTCGACTTCATGGACGCCGAGATCTACCCGGCCGAGCGGGAGCTCGTCGAGGCGCTCGACGCGGAGGTCGGCCCCGGCGTCCCCTACCCGGCGAACCTCACCGCGGTCCGCGACAAGGCGCGCGCCGCCGGCCTCTGGAACCTCTTCATGCCCGACGAGCGCTTCGGTCCCGGCCTGAAGAACTGGGAATACGGCCTCCTCTGCGAGGAGATGGGCCGCAGCCCGCTGGCCGCGCCGATGGCCTTCAACTGCTCCGCCCCCGACACCGGCAACATGGAGATCCTCGCCGAGCACGGCTCGCCCGAACAGCGCGAGCGCTGGCTCGAGCCGCTGCTCGAGGGACGCATCCGCTCCTGCTTCTCGATGACCGAGCCCGAGGTCTCCGGCTCGGACCCGACCCTGCTCCAGGGCCGCGCCGTCCTCGACGGCGACGAGTGGGTGATCGACGCCCACAAGTGGTACACGAGCGGTGCCGTGGGCGCCGACCTGGCGATCGCGATGGTCGTCACCGACCCCGAC
>DASZUW010000355.1:0-2483 GCA_035547475.1 Solirubrobacterales bacterium | reverse complement strand
GTCTCGATCGGCGGCGACGCGATCATCGGCTCCACCTACGCCGAGCTGATGCCGCTCTTCGAGGCCGACGAGCAGACCAAGGCGATCGTCATCTACACCGAGCCCGGCGGCCGCATGGAGGCCCAGCTCGCCGAATGGGTCAAGGACAACGACTCGCGGCTGCCGATCGTCGCCTTCATGGCGGGCAAATTCATGGACGACGAGGAGATGAAAGGGATGAGCTTCGGCCACGCCGGCACCATTGTCGAGGGGGTAGAGGACACCGCCACCGAGAAGATCGCCCGCCTCGAAGCGGCCGGGATCCGCGTCGTCGAGCGGATCGACGAGATCCCCACCGTGGTCAAGGAGAAGCTGGGGGTGCTCGCCTGATGGCCCGCGACAAGGTCTTCATCGACGTGGAGGTCGACGCGTCGATCCGCGACGACGCCGCGATGGCCGCCAAACTCGAAGAAGTCTGCCCCGTCGACATCTACAAGAACGCCGGCGGCCACGTCGAGATCGTCGACGCCAACGTCGACGAGTGCGTGCTCTGCAAGCTCTGCCTCGAAGCCGCCCCCGCCGGGACGGTGCACGTGCGCAAGCTCTACGACGGCACCGAGCTTTAGGTCCGCGCGCCGCCCGGCGCTACTTCGCGTCCGCGTGGACGACGCAGCGGTCGGTGGCGTCCAGCGTCACCGGCACCGGGCTCTTCAGCTTCGCCGTGACCTTGGCGATCACCGGCTCGGCTGACCAACATTGTTCTTCCGCCATGTACGGGTGGAAGACGTATTCGCCGGGGGCGAGGCGGATCCTGAAGCGCCCTTCGACAATCGGTAGCCGCGCGAGGACCGTCGCCGACCCCCGCCTGCGGACGTTCACCAGCGACCCTTCGCCGGTGTAGATCGGGAACCCGCCGCAGTTGCTGGAGGGCAGGCAGATCCGCGGCGAGGCGCCGTGGAGCGGGCAGACGATCTGCGCCTGCGCGCAGATCACGTCCGAACGCGACTGCGGCGCCGGCACGGGACCCGGCACCGGCCCGCACGGAGGCGGGCAGCAGACCGCCGCGCAGGTCTCGTCGAAGACCGTCCCTTCGACCAGCTTCTTGCCCCCGGCCGCGGAGGCGCTGCCGGAGCCGATGCCGACGGCGAGGGCCAGCACCGCCACCAGGCCGAGGAGACCCGATCTCTTCATGGCCTCGACTCTACCCGCACGCCTCGCCCCCATGCCTTCAGCGACGGTCGCGCAGCCAGTCGGCGAGGAAAGGCTCGACGATCCGGTAGAGGCCGCGGTCTCCGGCGACGATTTCGCGGCGCTCCAGGGTCCGCAGCGCGCGCTGGACGTTGGTCGCCGGGCCGAGGCCGAAGCGGCGGCGGTACCCGGCGCTGAACGGGCGTCCCTCTTCCCGGGCGAGCGCTTCCAGCACCAGTTTCTGATTCGTCGAGCAGTCTTCCCAGAGCAGCGAGAAGTGCGCGTGCTCGGAGCGCAGCGCGTCCGCCAGGGCCGAGGGGACCAGGTCCTCGGCCGCCTCGGCGCCCGCCGGCGTCCGCTCCCAGAGGAAATAGCAGAGCTCCTGGGTCGCGTAGGGGTGGCCGGCGGTGTGGTCCAGCACCGCGGCGACCGCCCGCGCCGACACCGACCTGCCGGTGGCCTCGAACCGCCTGACCAGGAACGGGGCGAAGTCCGCCGGCTCGATCGGCCCCAGTTCGATCGTCTTCGCGCTGCGCCAGAACGGCTCGTTGCGGTCGCTGAAGATCTTCTCCATCACGTGCCGCCGGCTCCCCAGGTAGACGTGCGCGATCTCGGGCTGCTGCTGGAAGACCGACCGCATCAGGTTCGGCAACCCCGGATCGATGTCGACGACCTGCTGGAACTCGTCCATCACCAGCGCCGCCCGCCGGCCCCTCCCTCCCGCCAGCTCCCCGGGAAGCCGCAATAGCCGTTCCAAGGTCGCGTCGATGTCCGACGCCCGCTCGCCGAAGCGGAAGCTGAACGCATAGGACCCGTCGTCCTCCACGGTCACCGTCGGCTGCACCTGCAGATGGCGGAACGGAGCGAGCGCCGCCTCCTTGGCCCGCTCGAGCGGCGACGCGATCTCCTCGAAGATCCCCTTCGCCAGAGCCGCCGCCAACCTCTCCTTGTTCGGCGTCGTCATCAGATCCACCTGCGCCACCAGGACCCCCTCGGCCGCCGCGGCCTGCGCCGCACTCCACACCAACGACGACTTCCCAAGCCGCCGCGGCGCATACAGCACCACGTCCTGCCCGTTGCGCATATCGCTCACCAACCCGTCCCGCTCCCGCCCCCGGTCCGTGAACGCCTCATCGAGAGCCAACGCCCCGAACCGAAACGGATTGACCGCGCCCTCCCTCATACCCCGCCGCATTATACACCTCCGTATGTTGCTGCATACGCTTCCGTATAATACGGTGGCATATGGGGAAGGGAAGGCGTCGAGGCGCCTGCGGCTGCCGCGGATGCCATACCGACCCGGGTCTCCTGAGGTC
>DASZUW010000354.1:0-3031 GCA_035547475.1 Solirubrobacterales bacterium | reverse complement strand
ACCCGCTGCTGACCGCGCGGCTTGGCGAAGCGCGCCAGCCGGTCCGCGTCGTCTTCGACTCGGCCGCCCGCCTGCCGCTCGACTCCCAGCTCCTCGCGACGCTCGACGAGGCGCCGGTCACCGTCGTCCACGGCCCCGCGGCCGACCCGGCGCGGGTGGAAGCGCTGCTGCGCGCCGGCGCCGAGACGGTCGCGCTCGGCGGCGCGACCCCCGCCGAGCGCGTGCGCCCGGCGCTCGCCGAGCTCGGCCGCCGCGGCCTCACCAGCCTCCTGCGGGAGGGCGGCGCGACGCTCGCCGCCGCCTTCGCCGCCGCCGGGGAGGTCGACGAGGCGCGCGTCTTCCTCGCCCCGCTGCTGCTCGGCGGCCCCGCCGCCGACGTACCCGTCGCGGGACTCCAGGGCGCGCTCGTCGAGGCCCGCGCGGTGGGGGAGGACACTTTGATCCGCACCCGATTCAAGGAGTGGTGATGTTCACCGGACTCGTGCAGGACATCGGCAGCGTCGAGAGTGTCGAGGGCGGCGCCGAGGGCGCGCGCCTTCGCATCGCGACCCGCCTCGGGCCGCGGATCGGCCGCGGCGACTCGATCGCCGTCAACGGCGTCTGCCTCACCGCCACCGAGGCCGACGAGGGCGGCTTCGCCACCGAGGCGATGAACCAGACGCTGGAGGTGACCGTGATCGGGGCCTTGGCGCCCGGCTCCCGGGTGAACCTGGAGCTCGCCACGCGCGCCGACGAGCGCCTCGGCGGCCACATCGTCCAGGGGCACGCCGACGGCTCCGGCCGCGTGCTGGAGGTGGCCGCGGACGGCTTCGCGCGCCGCGTCCGGGTCGAGATCCCCCCCGAGCTCCTCCGCTACGTCGTCGACAAGGGCTCGGTCGCGCTGAACGGCGTCAGCCTCACCGTGGCAGAGCTCGGCGACACCTGGGTCGAGGTGTCGCTGATCCCGGAGACCCTGGAGCGCACGAACCTCGGCGACGCCGCCCCCGGCGAGCGGCTGAACGTCGAGGTCGACGTCGTCGCCAAGTACGTCGAGCGCCTCCTGTCACCATTTGCCGGAAAGGAGCGAGCGTGAGCGAGACGAGCAACAGCACCGAGACCGAAGCCGCCTTCGCGACGATCGAGGAAGCGATCGAAGAGATCCGCCGCGGCAAGATGGTCGTCGTCTGCGACGGCGAAGACCGCGAGAACGAGGGCGACCTGGTGATGGCGGCGCAGTTCGCGACGCCGGAGGCGATCAACTTCATGGCCAAGGAGGCGCGCGGGCTGATCTGCCTGGCGCTGACCCCGGAGCGCTGCCGCAAGCTCGGCCTGAACCTGATGGCGGCGAAGAACGAGGCGCCGCTGCAGACGGCCTTCACGGTGACGATCGAGGCGGCCGGCGGCGTCAGCACCGGCATCTCCGCCCACGACCGCGCCCACACGATCCAGGTCGCGATCGACCCCGACTCGGGACCGCGCGACCTCGTCGTCCCCGGCCACATGTTCCCGCTGATGGCCAAAGAGGGCGGCGTGCTGGAGCGCACGGGCCACACCGAGGCCTCGGTGGACCTGGCGCGCCTCGCCGGGTTGATCCCGGCCGGGGTGATCTGCGAGGTGATGAACGACGACGGTTCGATGGCGCGCGTCCCCGACCTCATCCCCTACTGCGAGAAGCACGAGCTGAAGATGATCACGGTCGCCGACCTGATCGCCTACCGGCGCAAGACCGAGAAGCTGGTCGAACGGGTGGTGGCGACGGCGCTGCCGACCGCCTTCGGCGACTTCACCGCGGTCGGTTATCGCTCGCTGGTCGACGACAAACACCACGTGGCGATGGTCAAAGGCGAGGTCGACGGCGAGAGCGACATCCTCGTCCGCGTGCACTCCGAGTGCCTCACCGGCGACGTCTTCCACAGCCTGCGCTGCGATTGCGGCGAGCAGCTCGAGGCCTCGCTGGCGATGATCGAGCGCGAGGGCCGCGGCGTCCTCCTCTACCTCTCCCAGGAGGGGCGCGGGATCGGCCTGCTGAACAAGCTGCGCGCCTACAAACTGCAGGAGGAGGGCCACGACACGGTCGAGGCGAACCTGAAGCTCGGCCTGCCCGCCGACCTGCGCGATTACGGGATCGGCGCCCAGATCCTCGGCGACCTCGGCCTTTCCAGCATCCGGATCATCACCAACAACCCGAAAAAGATCGTCGGCATGGAGGGCTACGGGCTCTCGGTCACCGAGCAGGTGTCGATCGAGTCGGCCCCCAACGTGCACAACGAGGCCTACCTGCGCACGAAGCGCGACAAGATGGGCCACATCCTCCACCACCAGGGCCTCGACCTCGACGAGGAGATGCTCCACGAAGAGGGGGAACGCGACTCCGGGCGCGAGAGCGCCGCCTCCGCCGGTGCCGATGGCTGAGGGCGGCGAGTTCCTCGCGACGTTCGACGCGGTCGAGCGCGCCGAGCTCGAGCCGCTCCGCTTCGCCCTCGTCGTCGGCCGCTTCTACGAGGACCTGGCCGAGCGGCTGACCCGCGGGGCGCTCGCGGGCTTCGAGCTGGCCGGGGTGCGGGCGGGCAACGTCGAGCGCCACTCGGTCCCGGGCGCCTTCGAGCTGCCGTTCGCGGCGAAGGCGCTGGCGGAGTCCGGCGAGGTCGCGGGCGTCGCCTGCCTCGGCGTCGTGATCCGCGGCGAGACCGCCCACTTCGACTACGTCTGCGCCGAGGCGGCGCGGGGGGTCCAGGACGTGCAGCTCGCCACCGGCGTGCCCTGTGCCTTCGGCGTCATCACCTGCGACACGATGGAGCAGGCGCTGGCGCGGGCCGGCGGCGACAAGCGCGACCAGGGGCGCAACGCGGCGCTCACCGTCGCGCGGATGGCGCTGCTGAAGCGCCGGGTCGGCTGACCCGGTAGCATCACCCGTCCGATGGCAAAGGTATGTCACAGCTGCGGCAAGAAGCCCGGGTTCGGGCAGTCCCGCAGCCACTCCATGGTCGCGACGAAGCGCCGCTTCGAGCCGAACCTGCAGAAGGTCCGGATCCAGGAGAACGGCCGCCCCGTC
>DASZUW010000353.1:0-9564 GCA_035547475.1 Solirubrobacterales bacterium | reverse complement strand
CTTGATCGCGCCGTCTTCCTTCTTCTGGAACATCTCGTAGGCGCGCGGCGCGTCGTCCAGGGGCACCCGGTGGGTGGTGAAGTCGTCGACCCCGAGCGGGTCCTCGTCGGTCAGCAGCGGCATGATGTCGTCGATCCAGCGCTTCACGTTCGCCTGGCCCATCCGTAGCTGGATCTGCTTGTCGAAGATGTGCAGCATCGGCAGCGGGTCGGCGGTGCCGCCGTAGACGCCGGAGAGCGAGACGGTGCCGCCGCGGCGCACCAGCTCGAGCGCCAGGTTCAGCGCGCTCAAGCGGTCGACGCCGCCCTTTTCCATCAGCTTCTGGGCGACCGCGTCGGGCAGCAGCCCGACCATGCCCTGGGCGAGCTTGCCGAACGGCGCGCCGTGCGCCTCCAGCCCGACCGCGTCGATCACCGCGTCGGGGCCGCGCCCGGCGGTCTTCTCGCGCACCGCGGCGACGACGTCCTCGGCGCCCTCGAGGTCGATCGCCTCGACGTCGTGGGCGCGCGCCCGCGCCAGCCGCTCCGGCACCAGGTCGATCCCGATCACATGGTCGACGCCGCGCTGCTGGGCGATCCGCGTCGCCATGTCGCCGATCGGCCCGAGGCCGAGCACGACGAGCGAGTCGAGGTCCGCGACGTTCGGCGCGCCCGCGTACTCGACCGCCTGCCAGGCCGTCGGGAGCACGTCGGAGAGGAAGAGGAAGCGCTCGTCGGCGGGTCCCTCCGGCACCTTGATCGGCCCGTACTGCGCCTGCGGCACGCGCAGGTACTGCGCCTGCCCGCCCGGCACCTGGCCGTAGAGCTTGGTGTAGCCGAAGAGCGAGGCGCCCATCTCCTCGTCGCGGTTCTGCGTCGTCTCGCACTGCGTCTGCAAGCCCTGCTCGCACATCCAGCAATGGCCGCAGCTGATGTTGAAGGGGACGACGACGCGGTCGCCCGGGGCGATGTGCGCGACCTCGGCCCCGACCTCCTCGACGATCCCCATCGGCTCGTGGCCGAGGACGTCGCCCTCCTCCAGGAACGGCCCGAGCACCTCGTACAGGTGGAGGTCGGAGCCGCAGATCGCGGTCGAGGTCACGCGGACGATCGCGTCGGTCGGCTGCTCGATCGTCGGGTCCGGCACCTCCTCGACGCGCACGTCGCGTTTGCCGTGCCAGGTCACTGCCTTCATCGTCGGCTCCTCCTTCGGTTGCGGTCGGGCGCGGGTACCCGGTGGAGCGGGCGGGTACCGCCTGGCGTCTCCGCCCCGGCGTCGCTCCTCCTCTAACCTGCCGCCCACATAGGCAAATCCCGGGGGGTCCCTGCCGAGGGGCTGAGATGGCGCTTCCTAGCTCCACCACCCGACGAACCTGATCCGGCTCATACCGGCGAAGGGAGCAGAGATGACGCAGATGAGCATCGCCCGCGAGGGCACCGTTTCACCGGCGATGGAGCGGGTGGCCGAGCGCGAGGGGCTGGCCGCCGAGACGATCCGCGAGGAGGTGGCGCGGGGACGGATGGTGATCCCCGCCAACGTCAACCACGCGCGCCTCGACCCGATGGGGATCGGCCTCGCGGCCCGGGTGAAGATCAACGCCAACATCGGCTCCTCGCCGACCACCTCGGGCACCGACGAGGAGGTGGAGAAGCTGGCGCTGGCGCAGCGCTGGGGCGCCGACACGGTGATGGACCTCTCCACCGGCAGGCGGATCGACGCGACGCGCGAGGCGATCCTCGCCTCCGCCACCGTGCCGATCGGCACCGTGCCGATCTACCAGGCGCTGGAGCGCGTCGAGCGGATCGAGGACCTCTCGGCCGAGGTGCTGCTGGAGGTCATCGACCACCAGGCGCGCCAGGGCGTCGACTACATGACGATCCACGCCGGCGTGCTGCTCGCCCACCTGCCGCTGACGCGGCGGCGGGTGACCGGGATCGTCTCCCGCGGCGGCGGCATCCTCGCCCGCTGGATGGTCGAGCACGAGCGCCAGAACCCGCTGTATGAGGCGTTCGAGGAGGTGCTCGCGATATGCGCCGAGCACGACGTGACGATCTCGCTCGGCGACGGCCTGCGGCCGGGCTCGATCGCCGACGCCTCCGACGCGGCGCAGTTCGCCGAGCTGCGCACGCTCGGCGAGCTCACCGAGCGTGCCTGGGAGCGCGACGTCCAGGTGATGATCGAGGGGCCCGGCCACGTGCCGCTCGACCAGCTGGAGCGCAACGTCGCAAAGCAGCAGCGACTCTGTCACGAAGCGCCCTTCTACACGCTCGGCCCCCTCGTCACCGACATCGCCCCCGGCTACGACCACATCACCTCGGCGATCGGCGCCGCCGTGGTCGGCTGGCACGGCACCTCGATGCTCTGCTACGTGACCCCGAAGGAGCACCTCGGGCTGCCGGACGCCGAGGACGTCAAACAGGGCCTGATCGCCTACCGGATCGCCGCCCACGCGGCGGACCTCGCCCGCGGCGACCGCCGCGCCGCGGCCTGGGACCGCGAGCTCTCCGAGGCGCGCTTCGCCTTCGACTGGAACCGCCAGTTCGAGCTCGCCCTCGACCCCGAGGCGGCCCGCCGCATGCACGACGAGACCCTCGCCGACGACTACTTCAAGACCGCCGAGTTCTGCTCGATGTGCGGGCCGAAGTACTGCCCGATGCACAACTTCCGCGCCGTCGACTGGGAGCGGCTGGAGCGGGTGGCGTCGTCGACCGCGTGAGCGGACGGCGCCGCGCGCCGTCAGCCGTCGCCGAAGCCCTCGGTGACCGCGCGGACGTAGCGGGCGGCGGAGCGGCGCACGGCGTCGTGGGCGTCGGAGTCGACGACTTTGCCGAACCAGGCGCCGTAGATGCGGTCGAAGTCGAAGGGCTCGAGGGCGGCGGCCATCGCCTCGACCTTGGCGGCGGGGAGCGGGATGAGGTTCGGGTAGGAGCGCATGAAGCTGACCCAGCGGCGGTCGGCGACGACCTGGAGGATGTCGCCGGAGAGGAGGGCGCCGCGGCCTTCGGCGCCGGCGGGCCAGTGGAGGACGCTGCCGCCGGCGAAGTGGCCGCCGAGGCGCAGGACGGTGAGGCCGCCGGGGAGGTCGAGGCGCTCGCCGTCCCAGAACCGGATCGCGTCGTCGGGGCGGGTGACCCAGCGGCGGTCGGCGGCGGGGAGGTGGATCGGCGCGTCGAAGGCGCGGCTCCACTCGACCATCGTCGTGTAGTAGTGCGGGTGGGAGATCGCGATCGCCTCGATGCCGCCGCGCGCCGCGACCGCCGCGACCACCTCCTCGTCGAAGGGCGCGAGGCAGTCCCAGAGCACGTTGCCCTCGTCGGTCTCGACGAGCAGCGCGCGCTGGCCGATCGCAAATCCCGGCGTCGAGCCGATCCCGGTCAGCCCCGGCTCCTCCGCGCGGATGTCGGCGCGGTGCGCGGCCCGGAGCTCCGCGAGCGTCGTCCACGCCTGCCCGTCCCAGCCGACGTACTGGCGCTCGTCGGCGCAGATCGCGCACGCCGGCGGCGGCGCGGACGCGGGCGGATACTGCGCGCCGCAGGTGACGCAGATGAACGCGCTCGCCATCGGCCCATCCTCGCAGAGCGCCCGCGCCCGAGAGAACTCGCCGCGCCCGGGTACCTCCCCGGCCGATGGACTTCCTGCGCGAGGCCTTCCTCGTCTCCACCGTCTTCCTGCCGGAGACGAAGTACCGCCGGCCGGCGGAGATCTCCGAGGAGGTCTCCGATGCCACCGTGGAGGCCTGACCCGATGCCCGGCAAGCCCACCATCGTCCTCGACGTCGACGGGACCCTCGTCGACACCAACTACCAGCACGCGATCGCCTGGCACCGCGCCTTCCGCGAGCACGGCTTCCGCGTCGCGATCTGGGAGATCCACCGCCACATCGGCATGGGCGGGGACCAGCTGGTCGAATCGCTGGTCGGGGAGGAGGGCGAGAACGAGTGCGGCGACGAGCTCCGCGACGCGCACTCGGAGGCCTACTCGAAGCTGATCGGCGAAACCGAGGCGATGGAGGGGGCGAGCGAGCTGATCGCCGAGCTGGACGACGCGGGCGCGACCGTGATCCTCGCCTCCTCGGCGCAGCGGGAAGAGCTCGACCACTACGTCCAGCTGCTCGGCGCGGGCGAGCGGATCGCGGGCGCCACCAGCTCCGCCGACGCCGAGCGGACCAAGCCCCACCCCGAACTGGTGCAGACGGCGCTCGACAAGTACGGCAACGGCGGGCCGGCGCTGATGATCGGCGACTCGACCTGGGACGTGAAGGCGGCGAAGGCCGCCGGGGTGCCGACGCTGGCGCTCCTCACCGGCGGCTTCTCGGAGGCCGAGCTGCGCGAGGCGGGCGCGGCCGAGGTGAAGCGCTCGCTCGCGCAGCTCCGCGAGGAGGGCGTGGATGCGGTTCTGGCGCTCGCGGGCGAGGCTTCCCCATGACCAGATTGGCTCCACGATGATGTGCTGCCAGTCCTCGCCGAACGCGCTCGTCGACGCGCCTGGTCGGCGCTCGGCGCGGCGGTGGCGGTGACCGAGCGGATCCCCTCTGGGGACCCACGTCACCTGCCCGACGATCCGTCACCCCCCGGCGATGGTCGCCCAGAACGAGCACGTCGTCGGCAAGGCTGGCCCGCGGTCGGCGCCCGCCACCCCGTGCCCTCCGAGGCGATCGACGTCATCGCCGCCCTCTCCGACGCGCCCGCGGGCGAGGCCGTCGGCTACCACGGCTGCCGGCGCGGGTGTGGAGCTTTTCTTTCGCTATGCGACAGAAAAGCTCCACTGCAAGGGCTTGAGTGGTGGGAAGGCATGGGGGAGACGGGAGGAAGCGAGGAGCTCCCGACGTCTTCGTGACGACGCCGCACCTCGGTGACGCTCTCGTGAATCATCCGTAGCCCCCGCGTCACTCACCCACCTCGGTCCCCTCACCCTCTCCGTGGCCACCCGGCCCTCGGCCGACATTTCCCGTGGCCGGGTCCCCCCGGCCGTCCCTCACTCGCCTCGTGCCTCCCGTCTGGCCGGGGCAGGCTAAAGGCGCTCGACGGTGTCGCTGTCGTAGGCGCGGGAGATGCCGCGGAAGTCGAGCGTGCGGGGGGCGGCGGCGATCGCGGCGGCGTGGTCGACGTTGGGGTGGGCGGTGACTATCGCGAGGAGGTCGATGGTGGGGAGGGTCTGGTCGAGGTCGACCGAGCGCAGGCCCGCGCTGGGGAGCTCGGGGACGAACGGGTCGTGGTAGGCGATGTCGGCGCCGAGGTCGCGGAGCAGGGCGATGATGCGGAGGGCGGGCGATTCGCGGGTGTCGCCGATGCCGGGCTTGTAGCTGGCGCCGAGGATCAGGATGCGCGAGTTCTTCACCGGCTTGCCGGCGTCGTTCAGGGCGCGCTCGATGCGGCGCACGCAGAACTCCGGCTGAGCCTGGTTGACCTTGCCGGCGAGCTCGACGAACTCGGGGTAGAAGTCGTGCTCGCGCGCCTTGAAGGCGAGGTAGAAGGGGTCGACGGGGAGGCAATGGCCGCCCATGCCCGGGCCGGGGTCGAAGCGCATGAACCCGAAGGGCTTGGTCGAGGCGGCGTCGATCACCTCCCAGACGTCGATCCCGAGGCGGTCGCAGAGCTGGGCGATTTCGTTGACCAGGGCGATGTTGACGGAGCGGAAGATGTTCTCCAGGAGCTTCGCCAGCTCGGCGGTCTCCGGCGAGCTGAGGACCTCGACCGTGTCGCAGATCTGCGCGTAGAGGGCGCGGGCCCGCTCGGTGCAGGCGGGGGTGATGCCGCCGACGAGCTTCGGCGTGGTGCGGATCGAGTGGTCGGAGCGCCCCGGGTCGATCCGCTCCGGGGAGAAGGCGAGGAAGAAGTCGACCCCCACGGTTCCGCCCTGGGCGGCAAGGGCCGGAAGGAGCTCCTCGCGGGTGGTGCCCGGGTAGGAGGTCGACTCGAGGACGATCAGCTGCCCGGGCTGCAGGTGGGCGGCGACGGCGGCGGCCGCCTCGCGCAGGTAGGAGAGGTCGGGCTCGCGGGAGTTCGAAAGCGGCGTCGGGACGCAGAGGATCACGGCCTCGCAGTCCTCGAGGTCGGCGTAGTCGTCGGTCGGGTGGAGGCGCGGTGCGCACGCCGCCAGCTCGGCGTCCGCGACGTCCTCGATGTAGCTGCGGCCCGCCCGCAGGTCGGCGAGCTTGGCCGGGTCGGTGTCGAGGCCGACGACCTCGTTGCCGGCCTCGGCGAAGGCGAGGGCGAGCGGGAGCCCTACGTAGCCGAGGCCGACGATCCCCAGCTTCATCGGGGTGCCGGCGCGGTCAGACGCCGGTGGTGACGACCGAGTCGGAGACGAGGAGGGTGTGCCAGGTCGGGAGCAGCGGGATCGTGTACCAGTTGATCACCGCTTCGCGGGCCTCGGCGATCTCCTGCGAGTACCAGTAGCGTTCGAAGTCGGCTTTGCTCTCCCAGACCATCGTCTGCTGGAAGTTCAGCGTGTCCTCCTCGGCGCGGGTCAGGGACCAGCTCTTGGCGCCGTAGGCGATGCACTTCGCCGCGGCGGGCTCCCACGCCTCCAGCCACCGCTCGCCCCGGAACGGGGAGATGTGCCAGTCGAGTCTGCAGACGTAGAGCATCGGTCAATCCTTTCGCATCGTCGCCGCGGGCGTCGTCACGCTCCGACCTCGGCCCGGATCGCGCCCGGGCCCTCCTCGGTCTTGCCCGCGTCCTCGGACTCGGCGCCGACGAGGACGGCGATCTTGCCGAGGTGCTTGTTTTCGTGCATCAGCTGGTGGGCGGTCGGGACGCCGTCGAAGCCCATCGTGCGCCAGAGGACTGGGCGGACCTTGCCCTGCGCCATCAGCTGGTTCGCCCGCATGCACTCGTAGGCGTTGGCGAAGTGGGAGCCGATGATCCGCTTCTGGCGCATCCACAGGTACCGGACGTCGAAGTCGAGCTGGAAGCCGGAGGTGGCGCCGCAGATCACGACTTTGCCGAACGGCTTGACGACGTAGACGGAGGTCGGGAAGGTCGCCCGGCCGACGTGCTCGAAGACGATGTCGGGGGCGTCGCCGAGGATCTCCTTGACCCGGTTGGCGAAGCCGCGCGAGGCGCGGAAGCGCTCCTTGTCGGCGGCCGGGTCGGTGAGGTTGGCGTCGGTCCGCATCATCTCGCCGAATTCGCCGCGGTTGATGTAATCGACGGCGCCGAGCTGCTTGACCAGCTCGCCCTTCTCCTCGCTGGACACGACGCCGACCGCGTTCGCCCCCGCCGCCTTGCAGAGCTGCGTCGCGAAGACGCCGAGCCCGCCCGCGGCGCCCCAGATGAGGACGTTGTGGCCGGACTGGAGCTTGCACTGGTCCATCAGCATCCGGTAGGCGGTGAAGTAGGTGAGCCCGTAGGAGCAGGCCTCGGCCCAGCTCATGTTCTGGGGGCGGGGGAGGAGCTGCTGGGCCTGCACCTTGGTGAACTCGGCGAAGCTGCCCCAGGTGGTCTCGTAGCCCCAGATCCGCTGGCTCGGCGCGGCGAGCGGGTCGAGCCCGTGCACCTCGACGTCCTCGTAGGAGGCCTGGTTGCAGTGGACGACGACCTCGTCGCCCGGCTTCCAGCGGGTGACGCCCTCGCCGACCTTCCAGACGATCCCCGACGCGTCGGAGCCGCCGATGTGGTGGCCGTACTCGGGGTGGTCGCCGTAGCCGAACACCGAGACCGGCCTGCCGAGCGCCGCCCAGACGTTGTTGAAGTTCACCCCGGCGGCCATCACGCGGACGATCACCTCGAAGGCGCCGGGCTCGGGAACCTCGATCTGCTCGAGCTGGAACGCGTCTTTCGGTTCGCCCTCGCGCTCCTGCCGGATCACCCACGCCGCCATCGTCTCCGGGAGCGGTCCCGGCTCGACGCCGAGGTTGGTCAGGTTGCTGGTGTCCACTGCCAAAGGTCTGCCTCCGTCTTGGTTTCCCGCCTGGGCGGCATCCTAGATGAGCCATCGGTACCCGGGGGCGCGGCGGGCCCGCCAGGCGCGGTCCACCCCTACGCGTCGTCCGTCCCGGTGCGCGCCGGCAGCTCGACCACCGAGTCTCCGTGCTCGCCGCCGCGCTCCAGCTCCTCGAGCTCGGCGGCGACGACCCGGCGCGGCGAGCCGTCGATCGGCTTCGGCGACTCGAGCTCCTCGCCCCGCGCCGCGCCGAGCTCCTGGAAGCGGCGCAGGGAGGGCATCACGCGGCTCTCCGCCGAGGCGACCGCCGAGTTGTAGGCGTTGACCGCGGAGGAGAGCTGGCGCCCGCTCTTGGAGAGGTGCTGGAGGAAGGTCCCCATGCGCCCGTAGAGCTCGTTGGCGGCCCCGGCGATCTCCTCCGCCTCGGCGGCGATCCGCTCCTGTCGCCAGCCCAGCTCGACCGTCCGCAGGAGCCCGACCAGCGTCGTCGGCGTCGCGATCAGGATCTTCTGTTCGAGCGCGTGGTCGTAGAGGCTCGGCTCCGCCTCGAAGGCGGCGTGCAGGGCGGCCTCCGAGGGCATGAAGCAGACCACGAAGTCGGGCGTGTCGCCGCTCGCGAACTGGTCTTGATAGCGCTTCGACGCCAGTTTGGAGATGTGGTCGCGCACCTGGCGGGCATGGCGGATCAGCTCGCCGCGCCGCGAGGATTCGTCCTCGGCTTCGAGCACCTCGAGGTAGGCGTCGAGCGGCACTTTGGAGTCGATCACGACCTTGCGGCCGGCGGGCAGCATCACGATCGCGTCGGGACGCAGCAGCCCGTCCTCACCGTGAAGCGTGGTCTGCGTCTCGAAGTCGACGTGCTCGGTCATCCCGGCCAGCTCGACGCAGCGCTTCAGCTGCACCTCGCCCCATTCGCCGCGCGTCTTCGGCTGCCGGAGCGCTTTCACCAGCGTGCTGGTCTGCGCGCCGAGGTCGGTCAGGCCCAGCTTCATCTCGTCGAGCAGCGAGCGCACGGCGCCGTCGGCGGCCTTGCGGTCGCGGCTCATCGTGGCCACCTCGCGTTCGATCCGCGCCAGGTTCTGGCCGATCGGCTCGGTCAGGCGGCGGAATTCGGCCTCGCGCCGCTGCAGAGCCGCCTCCGCGGTCTTGGCGTCGACCTTGCGCGACTCCTCGTTCATCCGTTGCAGGTCGGCGACCGCGGCGGAGGTCGCCTCCTGGACCGCGGCGTGGATGTCGATCGGCTCCGGCACGGGCTCCTCGCGGCGACCGAGGGTCACGTAGAGGAGGGCGGCGACGAGGGCCAGGACGGCGATGGCGAGGACGACGGTCATCGGACTGACGATGGTTGCGCGCGGGCCGGACGCCATCGGGCGCCGCGAATCGCCGCAAACAGCGGCCCGGGTCCGGTGTGGCGGCGCTTCAGGCGGGTGCGCCACCATGGAGGCGATGGGGGATCGACTGCTCACGGCGCTCGGCGCCGCCGCCGCGGCGGTGGCCGTGATCGCCGCCTTCGCGCTGCTCTTCCACGTCCTCGACGAAGGTGGCGACGGGGCGCCGGCGCGGACGACGGTGATCCGGGTCGCCGGCGGCGGTGGCGACGGCGACGGAGGCGGTCGCGGGGACGGCGGGAGCGTCTCCGTCCCGGGAGGCGAGACGTCCGGCGGGGAAGCGGCCCGGCCCGGCCACGCATCGGTCGGG
>DASZUW010000352.1:0-1822 GCA_035547475.1 Solirubrobacterales bacterium | reverse complement strand
CGGCGCCAGTCGTCGGACACGCCGACCTCGAGGCCGAAGTCGCGCATCATGTTCACGGTCAGTTCGACGTAGGGCCGCTCGTTCAGCGTTCCCTCGACCTCGATCGTCGTCGGCCCGCTCGCGAACGGCGCGACGATGATCAGGCCGGAGATCCACTGGCTGAGCGTCCCCGCGATCGAGACCCGGCCGCCGCGTGGGCGCTTCGGCCGCACCGTGATCGGCGGCGTCGCGTTGGCCGACTCCAGCTCGATGCCGACATCGCCGAGCGCCTCCAGGAGCGGCCCGACCGGGCGGCGCTGGAAGTACTTCTGGCCGGTGATCGTGACCGGCGCGTCGGCGAGCGAGGCGAGCCCGATCATGAAGTAGAGCGTGGTGCCCGACGAGCCGACCGAGACCGCGTCGCGCAGCGGCCGGTAGGGGAGGCCGCCGCGGACCAGGAAGCCGTCGCCGGTCGTCTCGATCTGGGTGCCCAGGCCGGTGAGGACCTCGATCGTCGACCGCACGTGTTTCGCCGCCACGCCGCCCTTGATGCGGCTCTCGCCCTCGGCCAGCGACGCGAGCATCAGCGCCCGGTGGGCGTGGTACTTCGACGCGGGGACCGAGATCTCGCCTTGGAGGCGTCCCGACGTTTCCCGAACATAGAGATGCACTGATCTGGAACGTATATGCAGAGCCAGTCGCGAGGCGGTCTGCGTACCCCGATCAGGCGGGTGGCGCGCCGTCTCGATCCGCGCGAAACGGGATAATGAGATCTGCATGAACGCCTGGTGCCGTCCGCAGTGAACCCAGCAGGGGACCCAGTCGTCACCGGGCTCGGCGCGCTCACCCCGGTGGGGCTAGACGCGCCCTCGACCTGGCGGGCGCTCGTCGGCGGGCAGTCGGGGGTCGGTCCGATCACCCAGTTCGACGCCGCCAGCCTGGCGACGCGGATCGCCGGCGAGGTGACGGGCTTCGACCCGGTGGAGGCGCTCGGCGCGAAGCGGGCGCACCGCAGTGCGCGCTTCTCCCAGCTGGCGATCGTCGCGGCCCGCGAGGCGGTGGTGGACGCGGGACTCGACCTCGAGGCGGAGGCCGACCGCGTCGGCGTCGCGATCGGCAGCGCGGTGGCGGGAACGCCGGAGACCGAGCAGAACGTGCGGGCGCTGGTCGAGGAGGGCCCGCGGGCGGTGAGCCCCTTCTACGTCGCCTCGACGATCCTCAACATGGCGAGCTGCGAGGTGGCGATCGACCTCGGCGCCCACGGTCCGGTGACGGCGAGCGCCCTGGCCTGCGCGACCGGCACCTACTCGGTGCTCGAGGCGCGGCGGCTGATCCTCAGCGGCGAGGCCGACGTCGTCATCGCGGGCGGCGCGGACGCCGGCATCAACGAGGCGATCTTCGCCGGCCTCTCCAACATGGGCCCGCTCTCGGAGCGGAACGACGACCCGGCCGGCGCCAGCCGCCCCTTCGACTCCGATCGCGATGGCTTCGTCTTCGGCGAGGGCGCGGTGGTACTCGTCATCGAGTCGGCGGAGCACGCCGCCGCCCGTGGCGCGACTCCCTATGGCTCGGTCGCCGGCGGCGCCCTCACCTCGGACGCCTTCCACATGAGCGCGCCGGAGCCGAGCGGCGACTACGCCGCCGGCGCCATCCGCCTGGCGTTGGAGCGCTCCGGAATCGCCCCCGAGGAGCTCGGCTACATTTGCGCCCACGGCACCGCGACGCGGGCGAACGACACCTCCGAGAGCCGCGCGATCCGCAAGGTCCTCGGCGACGCCACCGACGGCATCCCGGTGTCCTCCCCCAAGTCCATGGTCGGCCACCTCATCGCCGCGGCCGGCGC
>DASZUW010000351.1:0-9612 GCA_035547475.1 Solirubrobacterales bacterium | reverse complement strand
CGATCAGCCGCCCGGGGCGCCAGCTTCCGGCGTCCCGAACCGCCACCCCGGGCGCCAGCTTCCCGGCCCCCCGGACCCCCCGCCCCCGCCCTACCCCCCAGCCTCCCTTGTAGCTTTCCCCTCCATGCCCCGCCCCGTCGCCCGCCGCATCGCCGCGCTCCTCGTGCCCGCGGTCGTCGTCGCGCTGGCCATCGCGGGCTGCGGGGGCGGATCTGGGGAAACGCGGCCCGCGCCGCCGCCCAAGGACTTTCCGCAGGCGCAGGGAAAGACGATCTCAGAGCTCCTGCACGACTCTGGCGCGGTGCCTTCGGAACTCGTCGTGGCGCCCGCGTCGCAGGTGTTCGACACCGGCGAGGAACGGTATCCGTTCGGGGTGTTCACGGCGGGACAGGAACAGGTCGAAGACGTCGAAGTCGCCCTCTACTTCGCCAAGAACGGCAAGTCGAAGGTGATCGGGCCGCTGCCGGCGAAGCTGGAAACGCTGCAGACGAAGCCCGCCTATCGGTCCCAGAACGGGTCCGGCCCGGGCGAGGCGAAGTCGGTCTACGTGGTGCCGAAGGTCGACTTCCCCAAGAACGGCTCCTACCTGGCGATCGCGATGATCAAGACCGAGGACGGCAAGCTCGAAGCGAGCCGCGTCCCCTCCCCGGTCGTCGGCCAGTACCCGAACGTGCCGAAGGTCGGCGAACGCCCGCCGAAGATCCAGACGCTGACCGCCGCCGACGTCGGCAACGACCTGGAAAAGATCGACACGCGGGTGCCGCCCGACCAGATGCACAAGGTCAATTTCGCCGAAGTGCTCGGCAAGAAGCCGATCGTGCTCGTCTTCGCCACCCCCGCCCTCTGCCAGAGCCGCGTCTGCGGCCCGGTCGTCGACGTCGCCCAACAGGTCGCCGACAAATACGAACCGCGGGTCGACTTCATCCACCAGGAGGTCTACGTGGACAACGAAATCAGCAAGGGGCTCCGCCCCCAGCTGAAGGCGTTCCACCTGCCGACCGAGCCCTGGACCTACCTGATCGACGCCGAAGGCGTGATCCAGGACCGCCTCTCCGGCGCCTACGGGGTGGACGAATTGGAAGAAGCGATGGCGACGATCCTGCCTGGCTGAACAGCCGAAGTCGGTTCAGCCTTCGATACAGTCAGCGCGGCGCCGCCGCTCCAGGGAGGACGGCGCCGGTCCCCGCCTTGGAGGGGCGTGGACGCAGTCCCCCATGCCGCAAGGAGAGATATGAAGCATCGCCTGCCCGTTCTCGCGCTCGTCCCCGTGCTGGCCGCCCTCGTCGGGCTCGCCGCGCTTCCCGGCTCGGCGCTCGCCGCCAAGCCCGCGAAGAAGTCGAAGGCGACCGTCTTCGAAGCCTGCCGCCACGGCTGCCGCTACCGCACGATCCAGAGGGCGGTCGAAGCCGCCGGCAGCTACGCCTTCAAGCACCAGAAGGCGAAGGTGACGGTCGCGATCCGGCCGGGGAAGTACGTCGAAGGGGTCGTCGTCGACGGCACCGCGCCGAAGAAGCGCTACGACGGCATGACCATCGAGGGGACGAAGAAGGACCCGAAGCGGGTCGTCCTCGAAGGCAAGAACGCGAAGGGCGAACTCGGCGCGGCGCAGAACGGGATCGAGGCGATCAGCGTCGACGGCCTCGTGCTGAAGAACATGTGGGCGCGCAACTACGAGTCGAACGGCTTCTTCATCCACGCCGCCGACGAAGGCGGCCAACACTGCAACGGCTACACGATGAACAACCTGCTGGCGTCCGGGAACCGCTCCTACGGCCTCTTCGCGAAGCACTGCTTCGGCGGCAAGATGATCAACTCCGCCGGCTACCACCAGGGCGACTCCGCCTTCTACGTGGGCGAAACGCCGTGCGACAAGAAGAGCTGGAACGTGAACAGCAACACGCCCTGTCAGAAGAAGCCGCGGTGGACGCTGCTGAAGAACGACAAAAGCTACGAAAACGTCCTCGGCTACTCTGGCACGAACTCCAAGTACGTGCGGATCATCGAAAACGCCTTCTACAACAACGGCGCCGGGATCGTCCCGAACACGCTCGACTCGGAGGGCTACGAGCCGAACGCCTGGAACGTGATCGAACGCAACGACGTGTTCTGGAACAACTACAACTACTTCCTCGCCGGCTCGGCGTTCCACACCGTCAGTGAGGGGCTCGGCCAGCTGAGCGGCCAGACCGTCAACTACCCGACCGGCGTCGGGATCGTCCTCTACGGGAGCGACGGGAACGTCGTCCGCGGCAACCGCGTCTTCGGCAACTACAAGTGGGGCATCGCCTCCTTCTCCGGCCCCGGTGAAACGTTCATCGCCAACGAAGGCAACGAAGCCAAAAACGTCAACAACGAAATCGTCGAAAACGTGATGGGGCGCGAAGGCGCCGACCCGAACGGCGAATACGACATGTGGAACGACGACACCGGCGGCGGCAACTGCTGGGGCGCCAACAGCGCCAACTCGACCTTCGCGCCCGGCAACGGCAAAGTGCCGCTGAGCCAGATCTACCCCGTCTGCCCGCAGAACAAGGTCACCGAATACGCGAGCAAGGCGGTGCCCAGCATCAACATCACGGCGGGGCTGCAGATCGCGAGCCTGTCCGAAACCGGCAACCCCTCCACGATCCTCGGGTACGCCGGGACGAGCCCGCCGCAGAACCAGCAATGCAGCTGGGTCAAACGGGTCGCGGCGCACCCGGCGTTCCAACAGTACAAGCCGGTCGAAGTGACGCCGAACCCCGGCGAATTGACCTGCTGATGCGGGGGCTGAAGCTCGTCGCGATCGCGGTGGTTGCCGTCGCCCTCTCCGGCGCGGCCGCCACCGCGGCGAACGCCCCGTCGAAGGCGAGGTCGAAGCCGAAGGAGGTGTCGGTCGCCGACTTCTACTTCGGTCCGGAAAAGGTGACGCTGAAGCGGGGACAGTCGATCGACTGGGTGTGGGCGGAAGCGAACACCTACCCCCACGACGTGCACCTGAAGAGCGGGCCGAAGGGACTGAAGAAGAAGGCGTCCTACTCGACCAAGACGACCGCGGTCACCGACGCCGAATTCGAAAAGACCTTCACGACGCCGGGGACCTACCACTTCATCTGCACGATCCACCCGACGCAGATGCACATGACGGTCGTCGTCAAGAAGTAGACCCGTGGCGGGGCGGCGATGAACTGGGGTGACGGCGGGCTCGACCGGCGCGGCTTCCTCGCGCTGGGCGGGGGCATGTTCTTCTGCACGCTCGCCGGGCAGAAGATCGCCGCGGGCGAAGGGCAGATCGACATCGACGCCCACGCGAAGGACCTCGCCGTGCCGCCCAAGGTGGCGGCGGCGGAAGCGGGCGAGGCGCGCGCGAGCGCCGCGCCCGACGCGGGCCGGACCGAGCTCGCCGCCTTCGCCACCGGCGGGCCGGCGCGCGAATACTGGATCACCGCCGAGCCGGTCGAGTGGGACATCGTCCCCACCGGTCGCGACCAGATGATGAACATGCCGATCAAGGGCAAGACCAAGTTCACCGCCTGGGCCTACCGCGCCTGGACCCCGCACTTCAAAGCGCCGCTCGGGCCGGCGAAGGTGCCCGGGCCGCTGCTCGAAGTGAGCGTCGGCGAGACGATGATCGTCCACTTCCGCAACAAGCTGAAGACGCCGGTGACGATGCACCCGCACGGGCTCTTCTACTCGGACGAAATGGACGGCGGCTACAAAGGCAAGTTCACCGACCCCGGCGGATTCGTCCAGCGCGACCGCACCTTCACCTACGTCTGGGAAGCGAAACCGGGTACCGAAGGCACCTGGCTCTACCACGACCACGGGCCGATGGACCCGCTGCCGGTGTTCAAGGGGCTGTTCGGGCCGCTGGTGGTGCGCGCGCCCGGCGAGCAGGCGCCGGAAGCGGAGTTCTTCCTCGGCTTCCACTCCTGGGAACCGCCGATCACCGGCCTGAAGGAAAACTTCGCCTGCATCAACGGGCGCGCCTACGCCGGCAACACGCCCGACCTGCACGCGAAGGTCGGCCAGCGGGTCGGCTTCCACGTCTACGGCCTCGACAACTTCTTCCACACCTTCCACCTGCACGGGCACCGCTGGAAGGATCCGGACGGGACGATCGTCGACACGAAGACGTTCGGCCCCGCGGATTCGTTCCGGCTCGAATTCGTCGAGGACAACCCGGGCCGTTGGTTCTACCACTGCCACGTCTTCACCCACTTCCACATGGGGATGAACGGGTGGTACATCGTCGACTGAGGCGCGTGGCGCTCGCCGCCGTCACCGTCACCTCGCTCGCCGCCGTGGCCTGGCCGGGGGGCGCGGCCGCCGACAACACGCGGGTCTCGATCTTCGACTACCAGTGGTCGAACAAAGAAGTCCACGTCAACCTCGGCGAGAAGGTGACCTGGGACTGGCTCGGACCCGACCTCGAGCACTCGGTCACCGGCGTCTCGCCGAACGACCTCGAGTGGGACTCCGACCCCGGCACCGACGTCCCCCACCACCGCGCCGGGGACGAATACACGCTCGAATTCACCCAGCCCGGCACCTACCTCTTCCAGTGCAAGCTGCACGCCTGGGTCCGCGGCGAGGTCGTCGTCGCCGATGCTCCCGGCAACCCGCTTTCCGACCCCGGGCCGCGCCCGCCCCTGAACATCGACCTGACCCCGCCGACGATCGGCGAAGTGAGGCTCGCGAAGTCGAAGCTGCGCGGCCACCGCGGCACGACCATGCGGGCCTCGATCAGCGAGGGCGGCTCACTCGACGCCGAGTACTACCGCCTCGACTCCAAGGGCCACCGCGTCTACAACGGCTACCGCGAATGGCCCACCTACGTCGGCATCAACCGCGTCCGCCTGGCGGCCCGCTGGAAGCACTTCAAAGCCCGCCCCGGCCGCTACGTCGCCGTCCTGCGCGCGACCGACGAATCGAACAACACGTCGAAGCCGTTGACCAAGTCCTTCACGATCCTCGGCGCCGAGCCGCCGAAGACGCGCAGGCCCGGCCAGAAGCCCTAGCGGCGTTTGCGCGCCCGCCCGCCACGGCCCCGTGCCGGCGGTTTGCCCGCGTTGCGGAGGGTGGCTTCGGCGGCCTTCTCGGTCTCCTCGCCCATCGTGATCTGGAACATCGCCAGCAGGGCGTCGGAGGCGAGCGGTCGCATCGCCTCGAGCGCGTCCAGCACCTTGTGCCAGTCCTCGTCGGGGCGGCCCGCCTTGTCGAACGGCCCCCAGATCTCCTCGGTGAAGAGATCGATGTAGGCGCGGGCGACGGCGTCGGCGTGCTCGTGCAGCTTCGCGGCGAGGCCGATCGCCGCGGTGGGGCTCACGCCGTACTCGATCAGCCGGGTCGCGGCGCCGTGCAGGCGGGGGCTGATCACCTCGATGTTGCCGTCCGCCAGCACCCGCAGCACGCCGAGCTTTTCGGCCCGCCGCAGCAGCCGCTCGTCGACCGCCTCGACGTTCCAGGCGGCGGCGAAGTCGGCGGGGTGGAAGATTTCCGGCGTCTCGTCCTCGAACGGGGCGCGCACCGCGCGAGCGAAGTCGACCATCTCCTTGGAGGAGCCACCGGTGCTCTCCAGCACCCGCCGGATCGCCTCCAGGTTCAGCCCCTCGGCCTGCATTTCGCGCGTCAGTTCGATCCGCGCGACGTGCTCCTCGTTGTAGTAGCCGGTGCGGCCCTGGACCTCCGGCGGCGGCAGCAGCCCGCGCGTCTGGTGGGCGCGGATGTTGCGGATCGTCATCCCGGTGCGCTCCGCCAGCTCACCGATCGTCATCTTCCCGTCCGGCGCCTTCGCGCCCTTCGACCCGCTCGCCATCACGGCATCGTAAGCGCCAGCCGGGCGCCGTTCATCTCCGCCGCGGCGTCGGAGCAGAGCCAGGCGATGGCGTCGGCGATGTGCTCGGTCGGGGTGAAGTTCGTGAACTCTTTGCCGGGGTTTTCCTCCCGCATCCGCGGCGTCAGGATCGCGTCGACGACGACGATGTTCGCGGTCGCGCCGCCGTGCCCGAAGCCGTCCGCGTAGGCCAGCGCCCACGCCTCGGCCGCCGCCTTCGCCGCCGCGTAGGCGGCGTTGCCGTTGCTCGGCTTCTGTGCCTGCTTGGCCGAGACGAGGACGAAGCGCCCGTGCGCGCTCGCCGCGAGCTGATCGTGGAACGCCCGCGTCGTCAGCTGCACGGTACGGACCAGGAGCTTCTCCAGCAGCTCCCAGTCGCCGAGCGGCGCCACGTGCAGCGGCTGCCCGCCCCGCCAACCGCCGACCAGGTGGACGAGCCCGTCCACCCGCCCGAAGCGCTCGACCAACCCGTCGCGCCACCCCGCGACCGCCTCCTCGTCGGCGAGATCCACCGCGCGCCCGTCCCAGCGCTCCCCCGCCAACCCGAGCCCCTCCCCCACCGCGTCCACCTCATCCTGCCGCCGGTTGGCCCCGGCGACCATCGCCCCCGCCGCCGCCAGCCGCGCGGCCACCGCCGGCCCGAGCCCGCCGCCGACCCCGGCGACCGCGACGACCCGTCCCTCCAGCGAGCGCTCAACCTCCATTCCCCCATCCTCCACCATCTCGTGACACCGAGCGACGGAAGCGGCGCAAAACCACCCATTTGGCGCCAGGGCTGCTGGCTGAACGTCGAAAGGCGGCAACCTGTTAGGTATCCCGGCGGTATGGGGAGGCCGGAGGTTTCCGTCTGCATCGAGGAGGAGCGTTGGCGCATGCTCGAGCTGCGACAAGCACACCCTCGCCGTCAGGGCGATATCGGCGAGGCGGCCGCGATCGCGTGGCTCACCCGCGCAGGCTTCGGCGTCTGGGTCCCGCTCGGGCACAGCGCCGACGCAGACTTGATCGCCGAGCGTGACCGTCGCCTCTTTCGTGTCCAGGTGAAGACCTCCACCGTGCTGCGAAAAGGGCGCTACGAAGTCTCGCTGGCGACGAAGGGCGGCAACCGCAGCTGGTCCGGGCGGGTGAAGGCGAACGATCCGAGTCTCTACGACTACCTCTTCGTCCTGGTCGCCGACGGCAGGCAGTGGCTCATCCCCGCCACCGCCGTCGAGGCGAGGACGGCGGTGCTGCTCGGCGGCCCGAAATATGCCGCCTTCGAGGTCGAGGCCGGAACGGCCACGCTGATGGGGGAGGCAGGATTCGAACCTGCGTAGGCAGAGCCAATGGGTTTACAGCCCATCTCCTTTAACCACTCGGACACTCCCCCGGGTGATTGGGCGGCGGATTCTAATCGTGCGCGTTCAAGCGGGCGGTGCGGCGCCCAGGCGGGCGGACATCCGCTCGTTGAAGGCCGTCACCGCCTTGAGGGGGCGGAGGAAGACGGTGAGGTCGGCGACGCGGCCGTCGGCGTCGAGGGTGAGGTGGTCGATGCCCTCGATCTCGAACTTGCCGTCGACCTTGGCGGCGAAGCGCAGGACGATGGTCCCCTCGCCGCGGGCTTCGTCGAGATAGCGGAAGTCTTCGAAGACCTCGCTCACGTTGCCGAGGACGAAGAGGGCGGTGTCGCGGCCCTCGAAGCCCTTGAAGAGGATCGGGCTGTGGAGGACGACGTCCTCGGCGAGCGCCTCGCGCATGAGGTCGAAGTCCTTGGCTTCGGCGGCGCGGCGGAACGCGTGTGGCTCTGACATGGGACCACTCTAGCGGCGGGCGATGGGATACTCGACCGCGGATGCCGGGGGACCACTTCTACGCGAAGCTGTCGAACTCGCTGGGCGCCCGCGGGCTGCGCTGGACCGGCAGGCTGAACGTGCCGCTCTACCGGCTGAGCGGCGGGCGGATCGGGGCCAAGGTCGGCGACGGGCCGGTCCTCCTCCTGACCCACGACGGGGCGCAAGAGCGGCGCGCGGCGCACCGCGCCGGTGCTCTACCTCGAGCGCGGTGAGGCGATGGTCCTGATCGACACCAACGGCGGCAACGAGAAGCTGCCGGGGTGGTCCCACAACCTGAAGGCGAAGCCGGAGGCCGAGGTGCAGATCGGCAGGCGCAAGCTGGCGGTGAGCGCGCGGATCGCGCGGGGCGCCGAGCGGGAGGAGCTGTGGCGAGCCTGCAACGAGCAGTACGGGGGCTTCGACGACTACGTGAGGTGGCTCGAGCGCACGCCCTCGGTCTGGGTGCTCGAACCGGCCGCCGCGGCCGACGCCGGCCCCGCCGACATCATCTGAGCGGGCGCCCTGCCGCCGCGCTCGCTCGCCGGCTGTTCTTTATGGCGCCCTGAGGACCAAAAGGAACAGCTAACTGGCGTCGCGGAGCATCTGCGCCTCGGGCAGGCGCTTCAGCTTTTTCAGCGTGTTGTTCTCGATCTGGCGGATGCGCTCGCGCGTCACCCCGAAGGTGCGGCCGACTTCCTCCAGCGTCAGCGGCTCGGCGCCGCCGAGGCCGTAACGGAGTTCGATCACCTGGCGCTCGCGCTCCGGCAGCGCGTCCAGCGCCCGCCGCACGCCCTCTTTCTGCAGGTGCTCGCTCGCTTCCTCGAACGGCTCGAGGACCGCTTCGTCGGCGACGAAGTCACCGAGCTCCGATTCGTCCTCGTCGCCCACCGGTTTCTCCAGTGAGACCGGCAGCTGGGCCACGCGCAGGATGTCGCGGACGTCGGCGACCGGCCAGCGCAGCTCCTCGGCGATCTCGAGCGCGTCGGGCTCGCGCCCCAGCCGCTGCACCAGCTGCCGTTCGACGTGCGCCACGCGGTTCAGCTTCTCCACCATGTGGACGGGGATGCGGATCGTCCGCGCCTTGTCGGCGATCGCCCGCGTCACCGCCTGGCGGATCCACCAGGTCGCGTAGGTCGAGAACTTGTAGCCGCGCCGGTAGTCGAACTTCTCCACCGCCCGGATCAGCCCGAGGCTGCCCTCCTGGATCAGGTCGAGGAAGCTGAGGCCGCGTCCCAGATAGCCTTTCGCGATCGAGACGACGAGGCGCAGGTTCGCCTCCACCATCTGCCGCTTGGCGAGCATGTCGCCGCGCTCGATCCGTTTCGCCAGTTCGACCTCCTGCTGCGCCGTGAGCAGGTCGACCCGCCCGATCGACCGCAGGTAGAGCCGCAGCGAGTCGAGGCTCGGTTCGACCGTCAGGTCGAGTTCCTCTTTTTTCGCCTGGCCGTTGGCGGACTCGCCGCCGCCGCGCTGCTGCTTGTAGGCGCTGACGCCGTCCTCGGCGATGACGTCGACGCCGTGCTCGACGAGGTTCGCGTGGAGCTGCGACACCTGCTCCTTGGTGATCTCCACCTCCTCGAGCGTGGACGAAATCTGCTCGTAGGTGAGGTAACCGCGCTCGCGACCCAACGCGATCAGCCCGGCCAGCTCCTCGATCTCGGGTGCGCTCGTCGCGTCCTCCCGGTCCACGACTTCCACCGTCTCCATCGCTTCGATGATCGGTGCCTCCTGAAACTATCTCTCCCCCGGTTCCCCCGGAATTTGCCGGCCCCGAAGCTCCGGCAGGCGCCGAATTATAGGCAGTGTGCGGGTCCATAGGGGACCGATGGAGACCGACGCGCGACGGCGTCTAGAGGCTTGATGCGGGTTCGGTCCGCGCGCAGGAACAGGCGTCACCCATAAAGAAGAGGGCCTCCAGCCCTGCAACCTCGTGATTGGAGCACGAGATGACAGCATCGCTGGAGACCCTCGTAATCGCAGCCTACGTCT
>DASZUW010000350.1:0-2658 GCA_035547475.1 Solirubrobacterales bacterium | reverse complement strand
GAAGCGCTCCAGCGCCGGGCCGCAGGGGAGGACGGCGGACCCCGGACCCGGCGGTAGCCCGGGGCGGCCGTCCTCCTCGGCGAAGAGCGCGCGGGAGACGGCCGAGGCCAGGTCGGCCTGCCAGGCGAGCCGGCGGGACATCGGCCCGACGATCGGGTGCCGGACGTCGGTCCCGTGGAAGGTGACGAGGAGCGGGCGGGCGCCGGCGGCGCGCGCGACCCAGCCGGCGAGGCCGTAGTGGGCGTGGACGAGGTCGAAGCGCTCGCGGCGCAGGAGCGCGCGCAGGCGGCGCAGCGCCGGCAGGTAGTTGGAGCGGCCGCGCGGAAAGCCGAATTCCTCGACCTCGACGCCGCGCGCGCGGATCGCCGCCACCTGGTCGCGGACCCAGCGCCCCCGCTGCGGCGTCGCCGCGTCGGGCACGAGGTTGGTGACGACGAGGACGCGCATCGCGGCAGGTTAACCCGGCGTGCGCGGGGGATATGGTCGGGCGATGGCGGACGGTGGCGATTCGGGGGTGCGGCGCGCGGGGCCGTTCTGGGACGCGCTCGAAGGGCGCGCGCCGGCGCCGCCCGCGGCGCGGCTCCTCGGCTGGGAGCTCGTCGAGGTCGACCCCGAGGCACCGACGATCGCCGTCGCGAGCGCCTTGATCCGGTCGAATTCTGCTTGAGTGCGGCGGATGCGCCGAGCGCAGCTAACGACCTTGGCCCTCGCCGCGGCGCTCCTGGTGCCGGCCGCGGTCGCCGCCGGGACCGCGCACGCGGCGCGCGCCCACGCGTCGACTCCCTCGATCTCCTTCGCCGAGCACGCCGCTGCGGCGCGGCGGTTCTGGACGCCGGCGCGGATGCGCGCGGCGCGGCCGATCCAGGGGGCGCCGCCGGCGCACGCCTCGGGGCTCGACCCGGTGCTCACCTCGACCTCGACCACGATCGACGACCCGACCGATCCCAGATACCGGGTCAACGGGGTGATCTTCATCTCCGAAGGGGCGGGGATCGGCTTCGGCCGCTGCTCGGGGACCTCGGTCGTCTCGCCGAACGAGAGCGTCGTCATCACCGCCGGCCACTGCGTCTACGACGGCGGCATCTGGTCGGACCGCAAGTGGGTCTTCGTCCCCGGCTACCACCATGGCGAACGGCCCTTCGGCACCTTCACCGCCCACTGGCTGGGGACGACGCCGGCCTGGCACGCGCACGAAAACGAGAACTTCGACGTCGGCGCGGCGGTCGTCGGGCGCAACGAAAAGGGGCAGACGCTGGCGGCCGCGGTCGGCGCCGACCGCCTGAAGACGGGCCTCTCGCCGGACCAGACCTTCGACGTCTACGGCTATCCGGTCGAAAAGCCGTTCAACGGCGGGACGCTGCAGGTGTGCCGCGAAGCGGGCTTCCTCGGCCATGACTTCGGCTCGCTCTTCGAACCGGGGCCGCTCGACCTGGCGATCAGCTGCGACGACAGCGCCGGCGGCTCCGGCGGCGCCTGGGTGATCGACGGGAACGTCGTCAACAGCGTCACCACCTACGGGTATCCGAGCGACCCGTTCACGAACTTCGGGCCGTACTTCGGCAAGGACGTGGCGAAGCTCTACGCGAGGGCGAAGCAGATCCGATGAGGCGAGCGTCCTTCGCGGCATTCCTGGCGCTGGCCTTGGCGGCGACCTCCGCGGCGTTGGCGCGCGCCGACGCCGGCGGCGCGTCGGCGGGCAAGCCCCGGCAGGGGGTCGAAGTCGAACCGCGCTTCCAGCTCGCGGGCACGCACGGCTATCGCCTGCTGGTGTCGGGGCGGGGGGCGACGGTGACGATCGGGGTCACCTCCCGCAGCAGCACGCCGCACGCGGGGTCGTCGACGACCTACGTCGCCCGCGGCACGGTCGGGCCGCACGGCATCCACGCGAGCTTCCGCCAGTTCGGCCGCGTCGACGTCAGGTTCCACCCCACCGCGCAAGCCGTCCGCGGCCTGCCGTCCGACTGCATCGGCGGGACGAGCGGGGCGGCGACGATCCCCGGCTACTTCACCGGCACCCTCGAGTTCCGGGGCCAGGGGCGCTACACGGTCGGCCACGCGCGCCGGGTGAAGGGCGAGGTGGTCCTGCCGCCGACCGAACAGTGCCCGCTGGTGGCCGGCGGCGCCGACCCGGTCCTCGAAGACCCGAGCGACGCCCTGCCGCCCGCCAAGACGCGGATGACCCTCTCGGCGCTGCACAAAGCGGGCACCGGCGGCCTACTCTTCGTCGCCCGCCGCGAGGGCAAGTCCGGCTTCTTCGCCGAACGCTTCGGCACCCTCGGGCGGATCGGCATCCTCAGCTACGACTACGCCGTCGGCCCCCGCTCCACCTTCAGGTCCGACCCCCAGGTCAGCTTCGGCACCGTTCACCCGCCGCGGCCCTTCGTCGGCTCGGCGACCCTCCGCCGCGGCCCCCACGGCCAGCGCTCCTGGACCGGCGACCTCGAAGCGACCTTCCCCGGCGGCGAACGCGTCCCCCTCACCGGCCCCGAATTCCACACCACCCTTGCCAGAAGCTTTCCCTAGAGGCTTGATGCGGGTTCGGTCCGCGCGCAGGAACAGGCGTCACCCATAAAGAAGAGGGCCTCCAGCCCTGCAACCTCGTGATTGGAGCACGAGATGACAGCATCGCTGGAGACCCTCGTAATCGCAGCCTACGTC
>DASZUW010000349.1:0-9000 GCA_035547475.1 Solirubrobacterales bacterium | reverse complement strand
GAGCTGGCGCCCACACTCACCTTCGACGGCGCCCGGCCGATCGCAGGCGCTTATCGGCCCATCGCCACACCCTCCGGGGAGTGGGCCTGCCGCGAATAGCGTCGTCGGCGCAAGACCTCGTCAGGGCTGAGCCCCCCAGGCCACGCCCTCCCCAGGAAAAAGGTGGATTCATATGTGGAGAGAAACCGGTCGGCCACCGCGCCGCCGTCTCGTCGTGGCGCTGTTGCTGGCGATCGCGACCTCGATCGTGATGGTGGCGTGCGGCGGCAGCGGCGGAACGACGACGACGTCGGGGGCGGAATCGAAAGCTGAATCGCCACCGGAACCGGCGGCAGCCGAAGCCGCGCCCGGGGAAATCCAGCCCGCCCCCGCCTTCACCGCCGCCGAACTGGAAGCGCGGCCCGGCGACAACTGGATCACCAACGGAGGTGATCTCACCAACGACCGCTTCTCCACCCTGAACGAAATCAACACCGAAAACGTCGCGGAGCTGAAAGGGGACTGGCTGACCAAGATCGGTCACAACGCGACCGCCGCGAAGTTCTCCGCCGAGGGACAGGCGCTCGAGTACGAAGGCACGATCTACATCCCGGACGGCACCGACGACGTCTACGCGATCGACGCCGGGACCGGCAAGATCCTCTGGACCTACGAACCGAGCATCCCCGCCGACCCGCTCGGCGAAGTCGTCTGCTGCGGCTGGGACAACCGCGGCGTGGCGATCGGCGACGGCATGGTGTTCGTCTCGCAGCTGAACGGAATCCAGATCGCCCTCGACCAGAAGACCGGCAAGGTCAGATGGGAAACGACGATCGTGAAGCCGAAGAGCGGCTATTCGATCACCTCGGCGCCGCTCTACTACGAAGGTCGCGTCTACGTCGGCGGGTCCGGCGGCGAGTACGGGGTGCGGGGACGGCTGACGGCACTCGACGCGAAGACCGGCAAGGTGGACTGGCGCTTCTACACCACGCCGAGCCCGAGCGAAACGGGCGGCGACACCTGGCCGGACAATGGGTCCTACAAACACGGCGGGGCGAGCCTCTGGAACACGCCTTCGGTCGACCCCGAGCTGGGCCTGCTCTACTTCTCGACCTCCAACGCATCGCCGTGGGTCGGCTCGCAGCGGGCCGGCGACAACCTCTTCACCGCCTCGATCGTCGCGGTGGACGCCGAGACGGGCGAGTACAGGTGGCACTACCAGGAGGTCCACCACGACCTCTGGGACTTCGACTGCCCGAGCCCGACCGTCCTGATGGACGGCGAAATGGACGGCAGGATGGTGAAGGCGATCGGCGAGCCCTGCAAGACGGGCTGGGCCTACGTCGTCGACCGCAGGACCGGGAAACCGATCTACCCGATCCCCGAGGTCAAGGTCCCGCAGGACCCGGCGCAGAAGACCTCGCCGACCCAGCCGGAGCCGACCATGCCGCCGTTCAGCCCGATCGAGACGACGCCGGAAGCGCTCGCCAACGCCCGCGAAGCGGTCGCCGGCGCCGAACCGAAGCCGAAGGTCGTCGGGTCGAAGATCTTCACCCCGATGAGCTCCGACCCGAGCTCGCTCACGATGACCCCGAACGCGGCGGTCGGCGGCGACAACTGGCCGCCCTCCTCCTACGACCCCGAACACAACATGTACTTCGTCTGCTCGCAGAGCGGGGCGACGGGGCTGATCGTCCCACCCCACCCACAGAAGTTCGTCGAAGGCGAATCGTATGTCGGGTCCGACACCGTGGTCGGCTCAGGATTTGACACCGAAGGCTTCCTGACCGCCTACGACATGAGCACCGGCAAGATCAAGTGGCAGGACAAATTCCCCGAAGAATCGTGCTACTCGGGCGCGGTGACCACCGCGGGCGGCCTCGTGTTCGTCGGCAAAAACGATGGCAACCTCGTCGCCTACGACGTCGAAACCGGCAAGGAACTGTGGCACTGGCAGACCGGTGCCGCCGCCAACTCGACCGTCACCCCCTTCGAAGACGAAGGCGAAGAGAAGATCGCCTTCTACGCCGGCGGCAACTCGCTGGCCGCGACCGCGCACGGCGAAAACTTCTGGGTCTTCTCGCTGAACGGCACGATGGAAGAGGCCAAAGGCCTCGAAGCCGAAGAAGAAGGCACCGTCCACGCCGGCGAGACCGCCCAGGGCGGCGGCGAAGGCGAAGGCGCCGCGCCGGATCCGGAAGCCGGCAAAGAAGTGTTCGCCGAAAACTGCTCGGTCTGCCACGGCGGCGACGGCCACGGCGGCAACGGCGGCCCCGATCTGACGACCCAGCCGAAATCCAAAGAACAGAAAGGCGCCGAAGAACAGGTCACCAACGGCGGCGGAGGTATGCCCGCGTTCAAAGGCCTGTTGAGCGAAGAAGAAATCGCCAACGTGGCCGCCTACGTGGTCGAAGACATCGTCGGCGGCAAATAGGGCGACGTTTGGCCGGCGGGGCGCCCGGCCGTCGATGGGCCGAAAAGTCCTCTATATCAGGACTTTTCGGCCCATCGACATTGGACCCCGGCGGTCGACGCGGGTCCGTCGCCCGGCGGCTCCTAGGCCCCCGCCTCGATCGCGCGCTGCAGGGTCTCGGCGGCGAGTTTGTGGGCGTCGCAGATGCGGCCCAGGTGGAGGAGGGAGTCGGTCTCGGAGGCGACCTCGCCGTCGCCGAGGCGGAGGACGATCGGGACGTCGGGGCGGAGGTCCTCGGCGGCGAGGCCGACGGCGACGTTGACGAGGTCGTCGGAGGTGACGGCGGCGACGGCGGCGCAGCGCTCGATGCCGACGCGCTGGAGGACCTCGCGGTCGTCGCCGCGGCCGACGGCGACCGGGATGCCGGCCGCTTTGGCGAGGCGGATGCTGGGGGCTTCGACGTCGCGCTCGATCGCGATCACGGCGGCGCCGCGGTCCTTCAGCGCCTGGGCGAGGCGGAAGCCGACCTGGCCGAAGCCGACGAGGACGACGTGGTGGCGGGCGGGCGCCGCGCGGGGGCCGAGGAGGGTGGTGAGGCGGCGGCGGCTGAGGCGGCGGACCAGGGCCGCGGTGAAGATCGCGACGAGGGCGATCGCCAGGACCATGTTGGCGGCGGAGATGAGCTTGAACCAGTCGGACCCCGACGCGGCGCCGGGGGGGCCGGCGACGGTGGCGACGACGCGGGTGGAGAAGTAGAAGGCGTCGATCACGCCGTGGTGGAAGGCGAGCATCGAGATCGTCATCTCGATCGCCAGGGCGACAAAGAGTCCGCAGGCGGAGGCGACGAGGAGGCGGAGCGCGTCGTCGACGAGGCGGACGCCGTGGCGGTGGCGGCCGAGGATCTCCGCGTCGGCTTCGGCGAGGCAGCCCTCGGCGAGGTCGCCGGCGACGATCTCCGAGGGCGAGAGGACGTGCACTTTCGAGGCCACGTGCTCGAGCTCGCGCGAGACGGTGTGGTCGAACATCGTCACCCAGAGCGGCAGGTCGGGCCGCACGTGGGCGCTCAGCAGGGTGAGGCGCAGGGCGTGTGCGTCGTCGCGGGTGACGACGGCGACCGCGCGCCAGTGGCCCTCGCGCAGCAGCTCGGCCGCCTGGCCGTCGGTCATGTCGAGCGCCGAGGCGGCCGGCGAGCCGCTCTGTTCGAAGCGCCGCAGCAACGCCGCGCCCAGCCCGCCCCCCTCGCCGAGCACGAGGACCGCGCCGGTGCGCGGCGGGCTCTGCTCAGACGGGATCGGGTTGGAGGTCCGCGGGGCCTGGCTCACGATCCGAGGAATCTTGGCGATTCGACGGCTCGTCGTCCTCCCCGCCCCAGCCACGGGCGAGCAGGCGCAGGCCGGCCCCGAGCAGGAAGCAGGCGAGCGCCAGCGCCGCGAAGAGCCACCAGATCCGGTGCGCGGAGCCTTCGATCGCCCCCGGGTCGGCGGCGCTGAAGGTGGTGCCGGCGGTGGCCGCGGCGAGCGGCCCGAGCGGCGTCGTGTCGATCCGCCCGAGGCGGAACTCCGCCTGGTAGGGGACCGCCAAGGTGCCGGTCAGCGCGCCCGCCCCCGCGGAGACCAGCGCGTACTGGTATTCCCCGGCGGGCAGCGCCGGCAGCGGCGCCGTCCAGCGCCCGGGAGCGGCCTCTTCGAAGCGCAGCGGGATCGACTTGCCGGTGGGCGAGGTGAGCGTGCCTTCGAGCGCTTCCAGCACGATCGAGCGCCCGCGGCCGTCGACCGGGTCGACTTCGAGCGTGCGCTGGTCGCCCGGCGCGAGGCTCGGGGTCAAGGGCGGCGGCGCGACGCCCCGCTCGACCCAGCGGCCGGCGTCCTGGAAGAGCCGTTCGTGGCCCAGCCATTCCCCCGCCCATTCGGGGGTGAGACCCGGCGTCCAGACGGCGACGCGGCCGGACCCGTACTGCCACTGGGCGAGCATCGGGTCGGGCGGATGGTTTTTGTCCTGGCCGAGGAGCGCGGCCTCGGCGCCCGGCTTCAGTTCGGTCACGACGTTGCCCCCGAGCGGCGGCAGGTGCTCGCCGACGAGGCTGCCGGTGATCGGGCTCGGGTCGCCGGCCGAGACGCCGATTTCCCCCCGCAGCCGCACGGTCCGGGTGTTCAGCCGCGTCTCTTTGTCGAAGATTTTCGGCAGTTCGCGCGCGTTTTCGGTCGCGTAGTAGTTGCCGCCGGTGTCGGCGGCGATCTGTTTGAGCAGGTTGAAGTCGGCTTCGGCGCCGAGCGCCACGGTGGCGACGCTGATCTTGCCCTTCTTCAGCCCGGGCAGGAGTTCGGCGTAGGTGCCGGGTTCGCTGATCCCGTCGGTTAGCAGGATGATGTGGCGCTCCTTGGCCTTGGAGCGCTCGATTTCCTTCACCCCTTCGGCGAGGCCTTTGTAGACGTTCGTGCCGCCGTTCGCCGGGATGTTGTTGATCTTCCGTTCGATCGCCTTGACGTTGCCGGGGGTCACCTGGGTCAGCGGCACGATCGACTTCGGTTTGACTTCGAAGGTGACGATGCCGATCTGGTCGCGGTGCTTGAGCAGGAAGTCGAGCGCGCCGCGCGCCGCCGCCTGGGCCATCGCGATCTTCGGCAACCCGCCGACCTCGTTGATCATCGACCCGGAGCGGTCGAGGACGAGCTCGACGGCGACGTTTTTGCGCTGCAGTTTCCCCGGCACCAGGGACTTGACCGGCAGCGCGTCCTGGAGCGGCGATCTGTAGTACTTGCCGAGCGAGAAGGAGCGGTTGCCGCCGAACGCCAGGAGGCCGAGGGCGCGGGTGCGCACGGCGGCGTCGATCGCCCGCGCGCGCGGCTTGCCGAGTTCGTCGGCGGAGACGTCTTCGAGGACGACCGCGTCGTAGCCCTTGTAGCCCGCGGCGCTCGTCGGCAGCGCGCCCGCCGCGACCGTCTTGATCTCGAAGCCGTCGGCGCCCAGAACCTCGGCGGCGGCGGTGCCGTCGGCGCCGACCACCAGCGCCCGCGGCGGCGGTTGCACGCGCACGGTCGTCCCCAGTGCGTCGTTCTGCGGCCGCTGGTCGCCTTCGGCGCGGACGTCCACCTCGTAGCCGTAGGAGCCGAGGAGCTGCGGCGCCCGCACCGAGAAGAGGTAGGGGTTGTCGCCGGGCGCCAGCGCCACCTTCTGGCGGCCGACCGCTTCCCCGTCGCGGCGCACCGTGAGCACGGCCGGCGTTTCGTAGGTGCTGCGCACCGTCACCTCGAGCGAGAGCGGGTCGCCGGCGTGCAGCGCGTTCGGCGCCTGCAGCCGGGTGACGGCGGCGTCGTCGGGCTCGTGGGTGAGGGCGACGGTGTCGACGCTGACGCCGCGCTCGCGCGCCGCCGCCGCGAGGGCGGTCGGTTCGCCCGCGGTCTGGCGCCCGTCGCTCAGCAGGACGACGCGGCCGCCCCGCGGGGTGCGCGCGAGCGCCAGTTCCAGCGCCGCCTGCAGATTGCTTTCGCCGCCTTCGACGCTGCCGCCCCGCCCCTGCGGGAGGAGCCCGGCGCCGTCGCCGGTGAGTTCGGCCCCGCCGCCGAACTGGACGACGCGGCAGCCCGAGCCGCAGCCGCGGTTGGCGGCGAGCCATTCGCCCTCGGCTTCGCCGGAGGACGCGCCGATGCTGAGCGAGCGGTCGAGGACGAGGGTGGTCGGCGGCGGCTTCGAGCCGACCGTCGGGTCGAAGAGGGCGACGACGACGAGGGCGACGCTCGCGATCTGCAGGCCGACCGCGATCCGCCGGCGGGTGGAGGGGCCGCGTTCGGGTTCGCGCCACCAGGCGTAGAGGGCCTCGAGGATCAGGACGAGGAGAGCGGCCGCCAGGAGCCACGGCCAGATGTCGGTGTGGCCGGGGTGCGCGGGCGGCGCGGGCGCGGCGAGGTCGACCGGGGCGCCGGGCGCGGTCCGGGCGCCGGGGTTGACGGCGATCGCCAGCGCCCGCGTCCCCCACGGCCCCTTGAGCGTGACCACGTAGTTGCCGGGACGCGCGATCGCGACCGGTACTTCGCCGCCCGCCGCCAGCTTCAGCTCGCGCGCCGCGCCGCCCGCCGCGGGGGCCAGCGTCGCCGCCCTCGTCCCCGGCGGCTCGGCCAGCGAGAACGGCGTCCCGGCCGCGGCGGCCGCGGGCGCCAGGCGCTGGGACCAGGCGACGATGTTGTCGATCAGGGCCGGAAAGGCGGCGAGCTGGGGCAGGTTCGATTCGGAGGGCTCGAACGAGATCACCGCGACCCGCCGGCCGCCTTCGGTCCCGGACGCGATCAGCGGGCCTTCGGCGCTCCACGCGGCCGCGGTCATCGAGGCCGGCAGCGCCAGCCGCCGTGCCGCGCCGGCACCGATCGTCAGCGAGGAGATGTCGGCGCCTTCGAGCAGCGGGCTCGCCGCTTCGGTCCCGCTCAGGCGGCTGTCGTGCATCTTGCCGAGGCTCCTGCCCGTCGGGAAGCGCGGCGGGTCGACGAGGAGCAGCCCGGGCGCCTTCGGCAGGCCGCCCTGGGGCACGAAGTCGTCCAGCACCAGCAGGTCGCTCGTCCCCGCGTCGGTCGGCCGGTAGCTCCGCGGGGTGCGCAGGCGGAGCTTCACGCCGGGGACCGAGGCGAGCGCGCGGGCCAGGGGCAGGGCGCGCGTGCGTTCGCCGACCAGCGTGATGCTCTCGCCGCCCGGCCGCGGCACCGAGACGAAGGCGGAGTCGTCGGCGGCGAGGCCGTCGCCGGGGGCGAGGCTCATCTTCACGGTGGCGCCGGGGGGCGCGGTGAAGACGAGCGGCGCCGCTTCGCCGGTGGGGATCTCGACCGGCACCGTGTGGACCGGCTCGCCGCTGATCGCGACCCGCACCGGCAGCGTGCGCGCCGCGCCGGAGCTGTCGGCGACGCGGACGAAGACTTCGCAGGCTTCGGCGCCGAGGCGGTCGCAGTGGGCGCTCGCGCCCGAGAGCGAGGCGTCTTCCACCGGTCGGCCGACTTCCAGGTCTTCGTAGGCGGACGCGCCGCGGACCTTCGGCGCCGCTTCCTCCGGCGCGCGCAGGAGCGCGATCTCGTCGTCGTTCCCGGCGCGCAGGCCGGCGGCGAGCCGCAGCGCCGCGGTGAGGTTCGCGGCCCCGGGACCGGCGCGCAGGGCGGCGAGCGCGGCCCCGGCGTCGGCGGCCTTGCCTTCGAAGAGCACCGACGGGGTGGCGCCGGCGCCGACGATCCGCACCGCTTCGTCGCCCGGCAGCTCGGCGAGGCGTTCGCGCAGGACGCCGCGGGCGGCGTCGATTCGCGCCGTCCCCCCCTGCTCGGCCCCCATCCACATCGACTCGTCGACGACGTAGACGTGCGAGGAAGTCGTGGCGCTTTCGTCGCTGACCGGGCGGGCCAGCGCGACGACGAGCAGGATCAAGGCGAGCACCTGCAGGGCGAGCAGGAGAGGCAGCGGCGGGCGGCCGATCCGGCGGGCGCCGCCGCCCCCGGCGGCCGGGAGGTCGCGCCAGGCGAGCAGGCTGCCGACCGCGCGGCGCGGAGGCTTGCGGCGGCGCAGGTGCAGCGCCACCAGCGGGACGAGGAGGAGGAGCGCGGCGAGCGCGGCGCCGCTCAGGAGCGTCAACGCGGCCTCATCCCCACGGCAGTCGTTCGATCCACTTCAGCGATTCGAGGTAGTTCAGCTGCAGCCCGGCGTTCGGCCCGGGGACGGCGCCGCCGGTCACGGGCACGAAGGAGAAGCGCTCGCCGACCTGGGTCGCGCCGGTCACCTGCGCGGTGCGCGCCTTGCCTCCGGCGCCCTGTTCGCGACCCGCTTTCTTGCGTTCCTTGCCGGCTTTGCTTGAGCGCGAGGGCGCGTAGGCCGGCTGGATCCGCACCGCCTGGGAGGCCTGGCCCTTGACCGGCGTCGCGTGGCCCTGCCGGTCGTTGCCCTGCTCGCCACCCGCGTGGTTGGCGCCCGTCGGGGTGCCGCCCTTTTTTTCCGATTCGCTTTCGCTGGCCGTCGCTTCGTCGCCGGCGCCGTTCGGGGCCGATTTCTTCGCCCCCGCGCCGTTCACCTTCGAGGACCCGCGTCGCCCCTGGTCCCCGTGGCCGTGGCTCTTCACGTTGAAGCCGAGCGTCGGGTGTTCTTTTTCCTTGGGGAATTTCGACCCTTTGTTGCCGCGGGTTTCTTCGCCGCCTTTGACTTCGGAGTGGGCGCCGCGCCGCAGCCGATCGCCCTTTTTCGGCGCCCCTTCGCCGCCTTCGCCCCTCCCGGCCCGGCCCTTCTTCGCCGCGCCGGTCCGTTCGGCCTGGGGGATCTTCTGGTAGCCGGAGCGCGCCGACTTCTCGGCGCTCGGCGGCGGTCCCTTCACCCCCTTGATCTTGTGGAGCTTCCCGGTCGGCGCCAGGGTCTTGCTGTGGTGCTTGGCGTGTTTGACGTATTCGTTTTCCAGCGCGCCGTTGTCGAGGCCGCCGTGATGGTGGGGGCCGAGCGCCGCGAGCCGCCCCGACGCGGACGGGCTGCCGGCGGTGAGCGCGCCGATCGCGACCACGGCGCCGATCGCGGCCGCGGGGCCGAGGAGCGCCGCCCACTCGCGCCCGGCGGGGGCCGCGCCCGCGTGCCAGTCCTCGCGGCCCGCCGCGAGCAGCGCC
>DASZUW010000348.1:0-4028 GCA_035547475.1 Solirubrobacterales bacterium | reverse complement strand
GCGGAGAAGGTCAGGCACTCGAATTCCTCCGCCAGGCGGCGGCCGTAGGGATCGTCCACGTTCACGATCCGCACCGCGGTGTCGGCTTCGAAGAGCATCCGCTTGGCGGCGAAGTAGTCCTCCATGTCGGCGTGGAAGTCCAGGTGGTCCTGGGTCAGGTTGGTGAAGACGGCGACGTCGAAGTGGATCGCGTCGGCGCGGTGCAGGACCATCGCGTGCGAGGAGACCTCCATCGCGCACGCCTCGTCGCCGCCCTCGATCATGCGCCGGAAGGTCGCCTGCAGGTCGATCGCCTCGGGCGTCGTCCGCTCGACCGGCTCCTCCTCCCCGCCGACCACCTGCTTGACCGTGCCCAGCAGCCCCGTCCGGACCCCCGCCGCTTCGAGGATCTCGCGGGTCAGGAAGGCCGTCGTCGTCTTGCCGTTGGTGCCGGTGACGCCGACCACCTGCAGCTCCGCCGTCGGGTCGCCCTGGAACGCCGCCGCGAACGGCGCCATCGCCGCCCGCGCGCTCGGCACCACGACCTGCGGGGCCGCCACGCGGAGCTCCCGCTCGACCACCAGCGCCGCCGTCCCCTCCTCCACCACACGCGCCGCGAACTCGTGCCCGTCGCGCTTTTCCCCGACCACGCAGAAGAAGAGCGTCCCGGGCCCGGCTTTGCGGCTGTCGTAGACGAGGTCCGAGATCTCGACGCCGGCGTCGCCGACGACCCGGGATCGCTCGGCGTACGCCGCCGCTGAAACGAGTTCCCCCAGCTTCATGTGCCCGATTCTAGGTACCGCGTCGGGTGCCCCTCGGCGGAGTGCCGCGCCACGCGGCCGCTCCTTATTCCTGCGGCACGCCCAGGTACGGGAGCGAGTACGCGGCGATTTCACCGAAGGCCGGCGCCGCCACCGAGCCGCCGTAGATTTCGCCTTCCGGCTGGTCGACGATCACCGCGCAGAGGAACCTCGGGTCCATCGCCGGCGCCATGCCGATGAACGAGGCGATGTACTTCGTCTTCGAGTAGCCGCCGTTTTCGGCGACCTGCGCGGTGCCGGTCTTGCCCGCCAGCGTGTAGCCGGGGACGCTGACCTCGGCCGCGGTCCCTTCCGGCCCGAGCACGCCCTCCAGCATCTTGCGCACCTCTTCGGCGGTCTTCGCGCTGATCACGCGACGGCCCTTCGGCTCGGGGGCCTTTTCTTCGCCGATCCGCTTGACGAGCCTCGGCGGCCGCTCGACCCCGTCCGTGGCGATCGCCGCGTACCCCTGCACCATCTGCATCGGCGTCACCGCCGCGCCCTGGCCCATCGGCAGGTTGCCGATCGTCGCCCCCGAGTATTCGCTCAGCTTCGGCACGATCCCCCGTTCCTCGTTCGGGAACTGGACCCCGGTCGGCCTGCCGAAGCCGAACTTTTCGACCCACTTGCTGTATTTGGTCGCGCCGATCCGCTGGCCGATCTCGACCGCGCCGATGTTCGAGGACCGCGCCAGGATCTGTTCCACGGTCATCGTCTCGGTCCCGTGTTCCTCGGCGTCGTGGATGACCCGTTCGCCGACTTCGATCGACGGCGGGATGACGAATTCGGTGGTCGGCGTGACCAGCCCTTCTTCCAGCGCCGCGGCGACGGTGAACGCCTTGAAGGTCGAGCCCGGTTCGTAGTTCAGGCTCGTCGCCTGGTTCAGCAGTTCCGCGTTCGATTCGACGTGCGCGAGGTCGCCCGGGTCGACCGGCGGCCAGTTCGCCATCGCGAGGATTTCCGCGGTCCGCGGGTCCATGACGATCGCCGTCGCCCCCTGCGGCGAGTACGTTTCGCCGACATTCGCCAGCACCTCTTCGGTCTTCTGCTGGATCACCGGGTCGAGCGTCAGTTCGACGTCTTCGCCGTCGTGGGCTTCCTTGACCGTTTCGAGCTTGATCGGGTCGCCGAGCGCGTCGGTGACGACGCGACGTTCGCCTTCTTCGCCGGCCAGCACCGCGTTCTCGCCCTGCTCGATGCCGGTCACCCCCGTCCCTTCGGAGTTCAGGACGCCGATCACCTGCCCCGCCATTTCGCCCTGCGGGTAGGTGCGGCGGCTGCCGGGGATCTGTTCGATCCCTTCGATGCCGAGCTGTTCGACCTTGCGCGCGGTGACGAGGTCGACGTCCTTCGCCAGGTATTCGAAGCCGGATTCGGCGGTCAGCGCCTTCAGCACCTCGCCCCTCTTCTCCTTCAGGATCGGCGCGAGCTCCGCCGCCGCCTTCTGCGGTCGCTTCACCAGGTAGGGCGTGGTGACGATCGTCGCCGCGTCTTCGGAGGAGGCGAGGCGGGTGCCGTTGCGGTCGAGGATCGCGCCGCGCAGGCCCGGGACCATCACCGTCTGGGTCTGCTGGTCGAGCGCCTGCGAGGAGAGCGTCGAGGCTTCCACCCCCTGCAGCCAGAAGGCGCGGCAGACGACGAGGAGGAAGGCGACGAGGAAGCCGGCGAAGAGGAGTCCGATGCGTCGCTCGATCAGGCGCATCGCACCGCTATTCCGCCGGGACTTCCGTCACGCCTTCGGCGGCGAGGAGTTCCGCGTATTCGCGTTCGTAGATCGCCAGTTCTTCGGGCGTGAATTCGCTTTCGCCGGTGGCGGTGGATTCTTCGCCGGCGTAGCCGGATTCTTCCCCGCCCGCGACTTCTTCGCCGCCGGCCGATCCTTCGCCCGCGCCTTCTTCGACCGACGCCGATCCGCTCGCCTCCGGCGCCGCCGCGGCGAGGCGCGCCGCCGCTTCGGCCACGTCGCCCTTGCGCACGTCGATGAGCTGCGGCACGGCGTCGGTCGACATCTTCAGGCCGAGCGCGGCCGCCTCGGCGCGCACCCGCGCCTGGCCGTACTTCTGCGCCACCCGGCTCTGCAGCATCGAGTTCTCTTTGCTGAGTTCGGTGTTCTTCGCGTCGACCTTGCCGCTGGAGGCAGCGAAGCTGAGCGTCACCACGTTCAGGGCGACGATCCCGACCAGCAGCACCCCGAGCACGCCGATCCAGGCCCGCCCGCGGGTGAGGCGGTGGATCAGCCCGGACTCGGGCAGCTGGGTGACGGCGACCGCGGCGCGCCCGGCGTGGCCGGCGGCGATCGGGATGACGCCCGCCGGCCGCCGCTTCGGCGCCGGCTTGCGGCGCGCCGGTCTGCGGGCAGGCTTGCGCGCCGGCGCCTCGAGGTTCACCTTGCGCGGCGCCGCGCGCCCGCCCGGTTTGGGACGGTCGCGGGGGCGCTTCTTCGGCTCCGGCGGCGCGGTGCGCGAAGGCGCCGGGGCGGCCTGGGAGGAAGAGCGACGCTTGGGGACGGCGACCGCCATCAGCGACCCTCCCCGCGCGGGCCGGGCGCGCCCGCCGCCGGACCCGCGGTCGTGTCGAAGGCGATCTTCACCGCGGCGCGCAGGTGCGCGGAGCGGGAGCGCGGGTTGTCCTCCATTTCGCGCGGCCCGGGCGCGACGGCGCGGCGGGTCAGGAGGTCGGCCTCGGGCTCGTGGCCGCAGACGCAGACGGGGATCTCCGGCGGACAGACGCAGCCGGTCGCCTTGGCGGCGAGGAACTGCTTGACCGGCCGGTCCTCCAGCGAGTGGAAGGAGATCGCGGCGAAGCGGCCGCCGATCGGCAGCGCGTCCCAGGCGAGCGGCAGGGCCTCGTCGAGGAGGTCGAGCTCCCCGTTCACCGCGATGCGCAGCGCCTGGAAGGTCCGCTTGGCCGGGTGGCCGCCGCCGAAGCGCGCCGCGGCGGGCATCCCGGCCTGCACCGCGGCGACCAGCTCGGAGGTGGTGCGGAGCGGCCGGCGGGCGACGATCTCGCGGGCGATGCCGGCGGCGTGGCGCTCCTCGCCGAAGCGGCGCAGCACCTGGGCGATCCGCCGCTCTGGCCACTCGTTCACGAGGTCGGCGGCGCTGAAGCTCTGGCGCGGGTCCATCCGCATGTCGAGCGGCGCGTCGTAGGAGTAGGAGAAGCCCCGCTCCCAGGCGTCGACCTGCATCGAGGACATTCCCAGATCCATGTAGACCATGTCTGGGCGGATTCCTTCGCCTCGCAGCGCAC
>DASZUW010000347.1:0-13673 GCA_035547475.1 Solirubrobacterales bacterium | reverse complement strand
TCACGCCAGCGCCTCCCCCACGACGCGCAGATCGCCGACGAGCTCCTCGTAGGCCTCCTCGCGCTCGTCGCCGGCGCGCAGGACGGCGGACGGGTGGATCGTCACCGTGGCCAGTGGGGCGAGGTCGGTCTCGAGCAGCGTCCCTCGGTCCTTCATCACCTTCACCCTCGTCCCGAACAGGGAGCGGGCGGCGGTCGCGCCGAGGGCGACGATGGCCTCGGGGGCGACGGCGGCGACCTCCGCCTCGAGCCAGGGGCGGCAGGCGCTCACCTCCCCGGCCCGCGGGGTCTGGTGGAGGCGGCGCTTGCCCTGCGGGCGCCACTTGAAGTGCTTGACGGCGTTGGTCAGGTAGGCGTCGGCGACCTCGATGCCGGCCGCGGCGAGGGCCTTGCGCAGGAGGCCGCCGGCGGGGCCGACGAACGGCGCGCCGGCCAGGTCCTCTTTGTCGCCGGGCGTCTCGCCGACCAGCATCAGCCGCGCCTTCGCCGGACCCGCGCCGAAGACGGCCTGGGTCGCGTCGCGGTAGAGGTCGCAGCCGTGGCACTCCTGGACGGCGCGGCGCAGGGTGCGGAGCGAGCGCCCGCGAGGGAGGTACTCCTCGGCGCCGGGCTCGCTCACCGTCGGCTCACCCCGGCGCGTCGGCGGTGGGGCGCTCGCGCACCACTTCGCTCGCCGCCTTGTCGTCGCGCAGGCCGAGGTAGCGCGGGTGGCGGAGCTTGCCGTCGCGGGTCCATTCGCTGAAGCCGAACTCGCCGACCAGCTCGGGCCGGATCCAGGTCGCGTCGCGGGGGAGCGCGGAGCCGGCGGTGAAGGGGCACCCGGGCTGGCGCAGCGCCTCCATCTTGTCGCCCAGCAGGTCGAGCGTGTGGTGGTCGAAGCCGGTCCCCACCTTGCCCGCATAGCGCAGGTCGCCGCCCTCGTGGTAGCCCACGAGCAGCGCGCCGAAGCGGGCGCGCGAGCCTTTCGGCGGCGTGAAGCCGCCGATCACCAGCTCCTGCTCGAAGGAGCACTTGATCTTCAGCCAGTCCTTGGAGCGGCGGTGTTGGTAGGTCGAGTCGGCGCGCTTGGCGATCAGCCCCTCCCACCCTTTGCGGCACGCTTCGAGGAAGAGCTTCTCCCCTTTCTCGTTGCGGTGCGGCGTGTAGCGGACGGCGCCGTGGAATTCGAGGTTGGCTTTGAGGAGCGCCTTGCGCTCGCGCAGGGGCAGCCCGGTGACGTCGCGCCCTTCCAGCTCGAGCAGGTCGAAGACGTACATGAAGACCTCGATCCCGGTCAGCCGGGCGAGCCGCGGGTCGCCGATCCCGAGCCGGCCCTGCAGCTTCTCGAAGCTCGTGCGCGAGCCCTCGAAGGCGACGATCTCCCCGTCGACGACGAAGTCCTGGGTCGACTCGGCCTCGAAGGCCTCGACGAGCTCCGGGTAGTTGTCCATGCGCCGGCCGGTGCGCGAGGTGATCGTCGCCCCCCTCGGCGTGCGGCGGACGATCGCGCGGACGCCGTCGAGCTTGCGCTCGAAGACCCACCTCGGGTCGCTGAACGGGCGCGCGGTGAGCGTCGCCTTCATCGGCTCACCTTTGGCGGGCATGGCCGTGAGCGTACCCCGGCGGCGGGCGGGCTATGCTCGCCCTCGTGTCCGAGGAGTTCGAGAACGCCGAGACCGAGGCCGCCGAAGAGGAAGTCGACCGCGATCCCGGCTTCAAGGAGGGTGAGGAGGTCTGGGTCCAGGACGCCGACGGCAACCGCCATCCCGGCGTCTTCGTCGGCATGAACGAAGCGGCCGGCTGGTTCGGCGGCGGCCCCAGCGCCTACGTCATCCACCCGCAAGGCCACCAGGCCGAGGTCGTCTCGATCTTCCGGATCACCCCGCGCGGCTGAGGCGGCGGCGCCGACCCGCGCCGGCGCCGCCCCTCCCGGTCATCCGCAGTCGAGCGCCGGCACCACGGGCGCCACGGGCGGGACTTCTCCCAATGCGAGGATCGGGATCCCGAGGACGCTCACCGTGGTGAGGTGCGTCCCGAGCGTCGTCAGCGCGTTGCCGGTCGTCTCGAGGCCCGCCCCGACCGCGCCGACCTGCTGACACGTTTCTTTCAGCGAGGTGGTCAGCGTGTTCGTGGTCGCGGTGAGGCCGTCGGCGAGCGTTTCGAGGGAGCCGAGTTTCGACGCCAGCGGGTCGACGACGCTCGTTTTCAGGCCCCCGAGCTGTCCTTCGAGGCTCGTCTTCACGCCGCCGATCGTGCCTTCGAGGGTGCTCTTGGTAGTGCCGAGACTGTTTTCGAGGTCGACCAGTTCCCCGGTCAGGGAGCCGATTTTGCCGAGCAGGGCTTCGATTTCCCTGCCCTGGGTGGAGATGGTTTCTTTCAGCGTGTCGACGACTCCGGGCGGCGCGGCCTGGCCGGTCGGGCCGGCGGGCCCGGGGGTGCCGGCGGCGCCTTGCGGGCCGGCCGGTCCGGTCGCGCCGCTCGGGCCGGTGGCGCCCGTCGGAGCGGTCGCGCCGGCCGGACCGGTGGCGGTCGCCGAGGACGGGTCGAGGGACCAGGTCAGGGGTCGTTCGCCCCTCGTTTTCTTGCACTGCTTGGGTGAGTTGACCACGTGGATCGTCCCCCGTTCCGACTTCTTGCCCTTCGTCTTCAGGCAGGCGTGGACGACGCCGTTGGTGACCCGCAGCCCCGTGGCACCCGCGGGTGGTACCAGGGTGAGGCCGAGGACGGCGAGGGACAGACAGGTGAAAAACCTTCTGGTTCGCATAGCCCCGGCGTCGGCGGTGCGAATTTGAGCGACGGATGAGGAAGGTATGAAACGGGTAGAACGGACATCAATTTGAGACTCGGTCGTGACCGTTCCCATTCGTACCCTTCACCAGACGCGGACGGTACCGGTAACCGACACCGCGAACCGTCTCCACCGGGTCGACGTCGGCCGCACCACCGAGCTTGCGTCGCAGATAGCTGACGTAGAGCTTCACCTCGTCGCGCTCGCGGATGCGATCGCCCCAGACCATTTCGAGGAGCTGGCCGTGGCCGAGGACGCGCCCCGGGTTTTCCGCGAAGGTCGCGAGCATGCGGAACTCGATCGGGGTCAGCGAGACCTCGCGGCCGAGCACCATCACGCGGTGGCGCACGCGGTCGATCTCGACGTACTCGTCGGTGAGGACGACCGGCCGCAGGTCGCCCTGGCGCGGGCGCCGCAGCAGGGCGTCGATCCGCGCCTCCAGTTCGGTCGGGGACGGGGGCTTGGAGACGCAGTCGTCGGCGCCGCCGCGCAGCGCCGCCACCCGTCCCTCCTCCTCGCCGCCGGTCAGCGCGAGGACGGGGACGTCGGAGAGCGAGCGCATCGTCGCCAGGACGTCGAGCCCGTCGGCGTCGGGAAGGTCGAGGTCGAGCAGCACGAGGTCCGGCCGGCGCTCGTAGAACGTCCGCAGACCCTCGTTGCCGGTTTCGGCACGGAGTAACTCGGTCCCGGCTCCATCCGAGAGCCCTCGCAGTGCACCGCTCTCTCCGAGGTCTCGCCCGATCGCCAGGACCTTGCGCCTTCCGTCGCCAGATCCTCTCGATAGCGATTCCAATTTCTTACCGGAATTCCACTTTAGGCAGAAGTTTTTGTCAAGTAAATGCCGCGGTTCGATGAAATCGATTAATGCGTGTGGCTAATTCGTGTCGATTTCGGGCGAGTTGGTTCGTCCTCGGTGTGACAGGGTCCTCACCGAGGTGGCGACCACCAGCAAGAGACTGGAGTACCGAATGCGATTCATGATGTTCATGTACCCCGATATCGACGAGAAGGACTGGACGCCCTCCGCCAAGGCCGTGGAAGTGATGTCCCGCTACAACGACGAGCTCCGCAAGGCGGGGGTGCTGCTGGCGCTCGACGGGCTGCGGCCGCCCAGCGATGGCGCCTCGATCAGCTTCCGCGACGGTGAGGTGAAGGTCACCGACGGGCCGTTCGCGGAGTCCAAGGAGGTGGTCGGCGGCTACTGGATCATCCAGACGCGCTCGATCGAGGAGGCGATCGAGTGGGCGAAGCGCTGCCCGGGCGAGAACTGCCGCATCGAGCTTCGCCCGATCTTCGAAATGGAGGACTTCCCGCCGGACGTGCGGGAGGCGATCGGCTACGACCCGGGCCTCCATCCGGGTAGCTGATGGCGGCGGCACCGGCCGAGGCCAGGGCGGCGGTCGAGGCGGTCTGGCGGATCGAGTCCGCGCGCCTCGTCGCCGGCCTGGCGCGGCTGGTCCGCGACGTCGGCCTGGCCGAGGACCTGGCGCAGGACGCGCTCTTGGCGGCGCTCGAGCGCTGGCCGCGCGACGGCGTCCCCGACAACCCCGGGGCCTGGCTGATGGCGACGGCGAAGAACCGGGCGATCGACCTCGCGCGGCGGGCGAAGACCTACGAGCGAAAGCAGGAAGAGGTGGCGCACGAGCTCGGCGTCATGCTGGCGCTGGACCATGCCGACTTCGCCGCACGGGTCGACGACGAGATCGGTGACGACCTGCTGGCGCTGATGTTCACCTGCTGCCACCCCGCGCTCTCGACCGAGGCGCGCGTGGCGCTGACGCTGCGGCTGCTCGGCGGGCTGGCGACGGCGGAGATCGCCCGCGCCTTCCTCGTCGCCGAGCCGACCGTCGCGCAGCGGCTGACGCGGGCGAAGCGGACGCTGCGCGAGGTGCGGGCCGACTTCGAGGTGCCGGTCGGGAGCGCCTTGCGGGCGCGGCTCCCGGACGTGCTCGAGGTCGTCTACCTGATCTTCAACGAGGGGTACGCGGCGAGCTCCGGCGAGCGCTGGGTGCGGACGGAGCTGTGCGAGGAAGCGCTGCGGCTCGGGCGGATCCTCGCCGAGCTGGCGCCGCGCGAGCCGGAGGTCCACGGGCTGATCGCGCTGCTCGAGATCCAGGCGTCGCGGCTGGGCGCGCGCCTCGGGCCCGACGGCGAGCCGATCCTCCTGCTCGACCAGGACCGCTCGCGCTGGGACCCGCTGTTGATCGTCCGCGGCATCGCGGCGCTGAAGCGGGCCGAAGCGCTCCCCGCCCCGCTCGGCCCCTACGGCCTGCAGGCGGCGATCGCGGCCTGCCACGCGCGGGCGCTCGCGGCCGAGGACACCGACTGGGTGCGGATCGCGGCCCTCTACGAGGCGCTGGCGGCGATCGCCCCGAGCCCGGTCGTCGAACTGAACCGCGCCGTGGCGGTCGGCATGGCCTTCGGCCCCGAGGTCGGCCTCACCCTCCTCGAACGCATCGCCACCGAGCCGGCCCTGCGCGACTACCACCTCCTCCCCAGCGTCCGCGGCGACCTCCTCTCCCGACTCGGCCGCGCCGAGGAGGCCGCCGCCGAGTTCCGCCGCGCCGCCGACCTCACCGCCAACGCGCCGGAGCGCGCCCTGCTCCTGCGCCGCGCCGCGAACCCCTGACTACTCGCCGGCGGCGAGCGCGCGGATCCCGTCGGACTCCAATCGGTGGATCACCCAGTCGTCCAAGGTCCGGGCGCCGAGCTTCGCGTAGAACTCCAGCGCCGGCTCGTTCCAGTCGAGCGCCACCCACTCGAGGCGGACGTGGCCGCGCTCGGCGGTGATCGCCGCCAGGTGCTCCAGAACCTTCCGCCCCACCCCGCCCCGCCGGTGCTCCGGCTTCACGTACAGATCCTCGAGCCAGATCCCACCCCGGCACTCGAAGGACGAAAACGTCGTGTAGAAGAGCGCGTACCCGATCGCCTCGCCCCCCTCGCCCTCGACGATCAGCGCCTCGGCCTCATGGCGCTCGAACAGCGACGCCCGCAGGACCTCCGGCGTCCCGACGACCTCGTCGCGCAGCTTCTCGTAGCTCGCGAGCTCACAGATCAGCTCGTAGATCGCCGGCACGTCCTCCTCGGTGGCGGCGCGGATGGTCGGCTCGGGCACGGGCGGGAATCTAGATGAGCGCGGGCGGCGGGGGCGGGCGGAGACCGGCACCCTCGCAGGGATCCGACGCACGGCCGGCCGCCGGTCCGGTCGGGAGTCCTACCCCTGCCGAACCATCCGGTACACCACCAGCCTCTCCCCGCTCCGCCCCGTCGTCTCGAAGTCGAACTCCATGCCGAGCGCCCGGGCCACGCCGATCGAGGCCGCGTTCGGGGGCTGGATGCGGGCGATGATGCTCGGCATCTCCAAGGCGTCGAAGGCCTCGTCGCGGAGGGCCGCGGCGCCCTCGGTGCCGAGGCCCCGGCCCCAGGCGGCGGGCTCGAGCCACCAGCCGATCTCCCGCTCCTCGGGATCGAGGCCGGCGGTCCCCTCCCCCGCGTAGTTGAGGGAGACGAGGCCGATGCCGCGACCCGTGGCGCGGTCGATCGCGGCGCGCCAGCCGAAGCCGTGGTCTTCCCAGTGGCGGCGCTCGGCGCGGGCGACGTCTTCGGCGAGAAGCGGCGGCCAGGGGTCGCCGGTGCCGATGAAGCGCATGACCTCCGGCGTCGAGGATAGGCGCACGAGCAGGTCCGTGTGGCGCTCGTCCCAGCGCTCGAGGCGCAGGCGCTCGGTCTCGATCACGGCGGCAGCGTCGATCACTCCCGTCAAGTATTGCGCCGCCGCCCGGTGGCGTCGCGGCGCGCCGAGGAGCGCGCCGATCGGATTGGCGCGGTGCGACCCTCGCCGGGCGTCCGACCACCGAACGCCCGGCGCGGGGCCGGCTACTTCGCCAGCTTGATCGCGACCTTCGCGCCCGGAGCGAGCAGCCTGCCCGCCTTCGGGCTCTGGTGGATCGCCTTGCCCTTCTTCTTCCTGGGACCCTTCACCTTGCTTACCTTGCCGACGGAGCACCCGGCGCCCCGGATCGCCGCCTTCGCCCGCCCGAGCGACCTGCCGGCCACGTTCGGCACGGTGCAGCCGCGGTAGAGGAACTGGTCGCCGCGGCCGGTCGGGCTTTCGCCCGCCAGCGTCGTCGCGTCGATGTCGACGCTGCCGACCTTCGACTGCGCCGGGGCCACCGCGGTGATCTTTTCCTCGTTCACCACGGTGAAGCTCGCCGCCGGCACTTCACCGAAGGTGACGGCACTGGCGCCGTTCAGGTTGGTGCCGGTGATGGTCACCTTTTCCCCGCCCAGCACGGAGCCTTCGGCGGGGCTCACCGCGGTGATCGCCGGCGCGGGCTGGACTTCGGCGGCGAGCTCGATCTCCTGCCCCGCCTTGGTCTGCGACGGGGCGAGCGTCGCGCCTTCGAACGGCGGCGCGGAGAAGATCCCGTAGCCGGCGCCGGAGGCATCGGCCACGCCGATTTCGTCGGTCGGGTTGCTGGAGTCGACGGCGATCAGGTCCCCGCTGCGGATCGGCAGCTGGGTCTGGAACGTTTCGATCCCGGTCCCGTTCGGCTTCACCGGCTGGCTGGTGCCGGTCGCGGTGAAGGCGCCGGAGCCGTTCGGGTGGAGCACCCGCAAGGTGAACGGCCCGCCGACCGCCCCCTGCACCTTCCAGCGCACGATCGCGCCGTTGACCGGCGAGGCGACGTTCGCCCCGGTCTCCGGGAGCGTGGTGTTGAACTGGGTACGCACACCTTCGAACGGCATCGATTTGAACGTCGGCGGCAGGACGCTTCCCACCGTCACGGTGGTCGCCCCCGCGCTCACCGCGGCGACGAGCGCCCAGACGACGGCGAGCGCCACCGTCAGGATCCCGATGCTTACACCTCTGCGTCCGGTTGCAGACATGCTTCTTCCCTCCCTGTATGGGTCGGTTTTTTCGCGCCGCCGACATCGCGGCGCCGTCAGATGCCGAAAGAACCCGTGGGTGGGGCGAAAGGTGCGGCGACGGTGCGAAAAGGTGCGGTTCGACGCCCCCGCGGGGCGCCGGCCTACTCCTCGGGGTTCGCCGCGAGCTGGCGCCGGCGGGCCTCTTCGATGGTCCGTTCGGCGTCGCTAAGCGGGTGCCAGCCGTCGGTCTCGACCGGCTTGTCTTCGAGGTTCTTGTAGACGTTGAAGAAGTGCTCGATTTCCTGCTGGAGCTGCTCGGGCACGTCGTCGAGGCTTTCGACGTGGGACCAGCGCGGGTCGCGCACCGGCACGCAGATCACCTTGTCGTCGGCGCCTTTCTCGTCGCGCATCTTGAACAGCGCGACCGGCTTGACCGGCGTCACGCAGCCGGGGAAGGTCGGCTCGGACCCGACCACGAGGCAATCGAGCGGGTCGCCGTCCTCGCCGAGATGGCCGGGCAGGAAGCCGTAGTCGGTCGGGTAGACGGTCGAGCCGGACAGGAAGCGGTCGAAGACCACGCGGTCCAGCCCCTCGTCGTACTCGTACTTGTTGCGGCTCCCCTTCGGGATCTCGATGAACGCGAGAAGTTGGTTCTGCTTTACGGGCTCGTTCAACTAGGGACTTCCGGGGAAGGGTGCGCTGCTGGGGGGCGGCGAAGAATATGCGCTCGCGCCGGTCGGGGACCTTCTCCCCTTCCGCGACCCCCGGAATGTCGCGCGGCGAGTGGTTTTGCGGCGCCGGGCGGGGCTCGACCGCGCCGAGATCACCTGCCCGCGCCGCGCTCCGTAGGCTCTGCCCATGCGCCCGCTCCCCCTCGCCGCGATCGCCGCCCTCGCGCTCGTGGTCGCCCTCGTGGTCGCCGGCTGCGGCGGCGACGAGGCGACGCACGAATCCCTCGCCGGCACCCCGGCCGCGATCAAGATCGTCAAAGACGTGGAAGCGATGGCGCACGCCTGCAGAGCGCCGGGCAAGGAGTCACGCCAGGCGGGCGTGAAGGCCTACACGGACCTGGCGCGCATCACCTCGATCCACCTGAACGCCACCTTCGGCCCACAAGAAACCGAAGTGACGATGCGCGGGCTCCTCCACCGCTCGGTGGAGAAAACCGGCCACTGCATCGGCGTCAGCGTCGATGCGAGTGGCCGGTACCACGTCGACTGAGACTCAGCCCGTCACCCCGTGCACCGCCGGGTAGTAACCGTTCGCGTGACCGGTCACCTTCGGGTGGTAGCTTTCGCCGACCGGGTTGGACAGGCCGTTGATCCACTCCGTCGAGGAGCCGCTGCCGCCGTCGCACACCGCGTGCCCGACGAACGTCGGGATCACGTCGCGGAAGACGAAGTTCGACCCCGCCCGCGTCGCCGCCGCGCTGATCACGTTCTTCAGCAAATCGGCGGTTTCGTTCAGCCGCGTCTCCTCGCTCGAGCTGAAGAAGGTGAAGGCGTTGCAGTCTTCACCGTTGAACAGCCGCGGGTAGTCGAGCACGATCACTTTGGCGCTCGGCGCCCGTGACTTGATCGCGTCGTTCACTTCGTCCAGCCGCCCCGGCAGCTGGTTTTTGATGATGCTCTGCGCTTCGTTGATCGCGCCGTTGCAGTCCGACAGCCACCCGGGCAGGGCGCATTCGGTGATGACGCTGGAGAAGCCGGCGTCGTTGCCGCCGATCGTGTAGGTCACCCAGTTCGTTTCCGAGGTGACGCTAGACACCTGCGACCCGAGCAGCGACGACGTGGTCGCCCCCGAGCACGCCGCGTCCACGAACGTCCAGCTCGGATGCGCTTCGTGCAACAGATACGGATACGCGTACACCGAGCGCTGGCACGTCGGTTCGTAGAACGTCCGCGTCCCCGTCCCCGACGAATAGGAGTCGCCGAGCGCCACGTACCTCGTCGCCATCGCCTGCGCCGCGAAGGCAAGGCAGATCGCGACCGCACAGATCACCGCACCAATTCGAGTCCACTTCATGAGCTCTCCTCCCGAAGAGTCGACGCCGGGCCCTTTTCCCGGCGGTTCGACCCACGCTGTCACTATGGAGGAGCGTTGTCAACTAATCAGGACCTCTTTACTCCCGACGAGAAGGCGGCGCCGGGCAACTGGCGTCGCCCGCGCCCGGCCCGGTGATCGGCAGTGAGAATGGAGGCAGAAGGCCCCGGAGTCGTCGGCCTCAGAGGAGGCCTTTCAGTGCAGTACCGCTACGGGGATTCGAACCCCGGTTTCCGGACTGAGAATCCGGCGTCCTAGTCCCCTAGACGATAGCGGCGAGGGATGGGAAGTTTAGCGGGGAGCGTGGCGGAGGGGCGTGCTGTGGGTCACGGACCGGTTTGGGGGCGGTTATCGGTAGATTGGCTGGTCTTGCGGCTGTGGCGGAACTGGTAGACGCGCACGGTTCAGGTCCGTGTGGGCTAGCGCCCGTGAAGGTTCGACTCCTTTCAGCCGCACTTCGGCGCCGCCGGGAGGCGGTCAGGCCGAGGCGGACAGGTGGCCGGCTTCCGCGGGGTCGGCGGCGTCGCGGCGCGCGCGGGCCGCGTTGGTGTCGATCGCTTCGGCGAAGGTCGGCCAGAGGTCGCGGGGGAGGTCGTGGCCCATGCCGTCGATCATCATCAGGCGTGCGCCCGGGATCGCCTTCGCGGTGGCGCGGCCGCCCGAGGGTTTGACCAGGGGGTCGCGGGTGCCGTGGATGACGGCGGTCGGGACCCGGACGCCGTGCAGGGCCTTGGTGCGGTCGCCCGAGGCGACGATGGCGTGGAGCTGGCGGACGACGCCGGCGGCCGAGTGGCCGCGATCGTAGGAGCGGGCCGCGATCTCGCGCACCATGTCTTCTTCGAAGGGGAAGCCGGGCGAGCCAATCACCTTGAAGGTCTTGACGGCGCGGGCGATGACCGCTTCGCGCCCCTGCGGCGGGCTGCCGAGGAGGATGCCGAAGGTTTTGAGGCTGGGCTGGCCGCTGCGGCGATTGCCGGTCGTCGACATGATCGAGACCATCGAGCGCAGGCGCCGCGGGTGGTCGATCGCCAGCTGCTGGACGATCATCCCGCCCATCGAGGCGCCGACCACGTGGGCCCGATCGATCCCGAGGTGGTCGAGGAGGCCGACCGTGTCGTTCGCCATGTCGCGCAGCAGGTAGGGCGCGGTGGCGCGCCGCCCGAGCAGCAGGTCGACTTTGCTCGGCACGCCCGCCCAGTCCAGCTTGGTGGAGCGGCCGATGTCGCGGTTGTCGAAGCGGATGACGCGATAGCCGCGCTCGGCGAGCAGGGCGCAGAGGCCGTCGTGCCAGGCGATCATCTGCGTCGCCAGGCCCATCACGAGGACGAGCGGCTCCCCGTCGGGGTCGCCCATCTCCTGGTAGCAGAGCTCGATGCCGTTGGCGGGGGCGATCCGCTCTTCACCGAACGAATACATTCGCGGGATTCTACCTGGGCCTGGCCGGCCGGCCAAGATGGCGCTTCGGTAGAAGCTCACATATGAAGACGGCGATCATCTCCGACCTCCACCTCGGCGTCTCGAGCGGCGGCGACGTGCTCCGCGACGCCGAGATCCGCGCCGTCCTCCTCGCCGAGCTGCGCGGTGCCGAGCGCGTCGTCCTGCTCGGCGACATCGTCGAGCTGCGCGAGCGGCCGCTCGGCGCCGCGCTCGACCACGCGCTCCCCTTCTTCGCCGAGCTGGGCGCGACGGTCGGCGACGCCGAGGTGGTCCTCGTCCCCGGCAACCACGATGCCCGCTTCGCCGAGCCGCTGCTGGACGAGCTCTCGCTCGCCGACGCGCCGCTGCCGCTCGACGCGACCGCCGCGCCGGCCCCCGGCCCGACCGCGACCATCGCCGCCGCGCTCTCCCCCGCCCGCCTGCGGATCGCCTACCCCGGCGTCTGGCTGCGCGACGACGTCTACGCGACGCACGGCCACTACATGGACCTGCACCTGCGGCTGCCGCGGCTGGAGTGCGTGGTCCTCGCGGGCGTCATGCGCTTCCGGGGTCCGCTGCTACCCGACCGCGCGACGCCCGCCGACTACGAGCGAATCGTCCGGCCCTTCTACGGGCTCGCCTACGGGGCCGCGCAGGGACGACCGCGGCGGATCCGCCCCGAGCTCGGCCCCTCCGAGGCCGCCTGGGAGCTGATCGCCGGCGAGCGGCCCGACCGCACCCCGGCCCGGCGCCTGAAGGCGCGTGCCGCGCGCGCCGCCTTCCCGCTCGCCGTCGGCGCGGTCAACCGCCTCTTCCGCGCCGACTTCGAGGCGGAGATCTCCGGCGCGACGATCTTCCGCACCGGGGTCGAGGGCGCGGCCGAGCTGGCCCGCCGGCTCGGCGTCGACGGTGGCCACGTGATCACCGGCCACACCCACCGCGGCGGCCCGCGCGCCGGCGAACCGCCCTGGCCCCTCCCCGGCGGCGGCCACCTTCACAACACCGGCAACTGGGTCTTCTCCACCCCGCTCCACAATCCGGGGCGCCCGCCGAACTCCTACTGGCCGGGGACCGTCACCTGGGTCGAGGACTCCGGCCCGCCGCGCCGGGTGGAGCTGCTGCGCGACCGCGAGCACGCCGACATGGTCGAGCTCGCCGCCCGCTCCCGCGGCCTCGACGCGGCGCCAGTCGGTTGACGGGCCGAAAACTCAAGTATGTCTTGAGTTTTCGGCCCGTCGACGTGGCGGCCGGTGCTTCGGGCCGTCGAGGTCAGGCCTGGAGCCAGGTGGCGATGATGTCGCCGATCTCGGGGCCGGCGTCCTCCTGGAGGAAGTGGCCGGCGTCGGCGATCGGGCGCGGCGGCGGGAAGTTCAGCTGCGAGGCCACGCGCTCGCCGACCGAGAACGGCAGGACCGGGTCGTCCTCGCCCCAGAGCACCAGGGCCGGGCGGGCGTCCTCGCGCAGCGCGTCGGCGACGCGTTTCCCCGCGGCGGCACCGGGCGCGTCGGGCTCCGTCGGCAGGATCAGCGGGAAGGCGCGCGCGCCGGCCTTCGACGCCGCGTCCACGTAAGGGGCCTCGTAGGCGGCGATCACCTCCGGACCCGGATCGTGTTTGCACCCGCCGCGGACCAGCATCCCGACCGGCACCTCCTCCGCCGTGCGCACGAACTCGCGGAACGCGAGCCACGTCTCGCTCATCCGCTGGTGGCCGGTGAACGGCCCGGTCTCCATGATCACGAGGCGGTCGAAGCGGTCGGCGTGCTCGACCGCCAGCCGCAGCCCGATCGGCCCGCCCCAGTCATGGACCACCGCGGTCGCCCCCCGCACGTCGAGCCGTTCCAGCAACTCCGCCATCAGCTCGACGTGCCGGTCATACGTGTAGAAGCCGACGTCGGTCGGCTTGTCGGAGCGCCCGAACCCGACGAAGTCGGGCGCGATGCACCGGAACCCCGCATCCCGCACCGGCGGGATCACCTTGCGCCAGAGGAACGACCAGGTCGGCTCCCCGTGGAAGAACACCACCGGCGCCCCCTCGCCCTCGTCCACGTACCCGAGCCGCAGCCCCTCGACCTCCTCGTAGTGCGCCCCGAACGGATAGTCGGGCAGCCCGACCAACCGCTCCTCCGGCGTCCGTGAGACCCCCGCCTCCATGGTCCCGAGCCTAACCCGCGAGAGCCCGGCCGGCTAGGTGGGGTTCGGAGGGTGGGAGAGCGGGCGCCTGGGGCGGGGGTTCGGGGGCGGGAAAGCTGGCGCGCGGGAGGCGCGGGGGTTCGGGGCGCGGCAAGCTGGCGCCAGGGGAGGGGTTCGGGACGCCGGAAGCTGTCGCCCGGGGGCGGGGGCCCGGGACGCCGGGAAGCTGGCGCCCGGGGCGGGGGTTCGGGACGCCGGGAAGCTGGCGCCTCGGGCGGCTGATCGGCGACCCGGGTCTGCTGAGGTCGCCGAGCAGCCGCCCGGGTCGGGAGGTGGTGCGGGAGGGGCCGGGGGTTCGTCACCCTTTCGTGTCCTTCTCCACGGAGGCGTGCGGGTCGCGTGCGGGTCCCGTGCGTGGTGCCACGGCGCCCGGGCGGTCAGGGATC
>DASZUW010000346.1:0-1815 GCA_035547475.1 Solirubrobacterales bacterium | reverse complement strand
GTCGCGACATCCTCCTCGCCGGGCTCGATTCAGAGCGCGTCCTGCTTGCCGCCGAGTCGGTCGGCGTGGCGCAGGGGGCGCTCGAGGCAGCGCTCGCCTACGCCGGCGAACGGCGCCAGTTCGGCCGCCCGATCGGCGAGTTCCAGCTGATCGGAGGCAAGCTCGCCGACATGTTCACCGAGACCGAGGCCGCGCGGGCCCTGACCTGGACCGCTCTCGCCCGGGTCGAGGCCGGCGACGCCGGCGCCCGCGAGCTGGCCTCGGCGGCGAAGCTGATGGGCGGCGACGTGGCGATGCGGGTGACCACCGAGGCCGTGCAGGTCCTCGGCGGCTACGGCTACACCGACGAGTTCCCGGTCGAGCGTTACATGCGCGACGCGAAGCTGATGCAGATCGGCGGTGGGACGGCGGAGATCCAGCGGTCCATCATCGCCCGCAGGCTGCTCGCATGACGGGTCGCGACGGCGCGTCCGGGTAGCCTCACGCGATGCCCACGACCCAACGAAAGAGCAAGCGGGGCGCCATCCTGCGCTGCTTCACCGAGCTGGTCGCGCAGCGCGGCTACGACGAGGTGAGCGTCCGCGACGTCGCCGAAGCGCTCGGCATCAGCAAGGGCACCGTACTCCACCACTTCGGGTCCAAGGAAGCGATCCTCGAGCAGATCAACAACGACTACATGCGCCGTCGGCTGGCCGAGGCGCGCGACTACCTGGCCGAGCTCGACGACCCGGTCGACGAACTGCAGGCCTTCATCTGCCAGCTGATGCTCTCCCAGCAGAACGACCGCGCGGCGACCGTCGCCTTCTCGCGCGAGATCCTGCGCTCGGCCGAGGAGCCGGCGATGGCCGAGGTGCGCCGCCTGCGCGAGGAGTTCTCCGCGATCCTCGTCGACATCCTGCGCCGTGGCGTCGCCGCCGGTGCCTTCACCACCGCCGAGCCCCGCCTCACCGCGGTGCAGATCTTCGGCATGACGAACTGGGCCTGGACCTGGTTCGTCCCCGGCGGACGCCTCGACGCGGTCGCGATCGCCGACCAGTTCAGCCGGACCGTGATCGGCGGGCTGGCGCCGGGGGCCACGCGCGAGGGCGCGGCGGCGGCCCGCCTGGCGGCCGCGGTCGGCGACGCGATGCGCGCCCATCGGCCCGAGGAGGAGGAGGAGGAGGAGTAGGGGCCGGGCCGTCCACACCACTGCCCGGGCCGTCCACACCAATTCGCTGCGCGGGCGGGTGTCCTGGGCGCCTCATGGGGGTCCTGGCAGGCTGTGACCCCCATGAGGCGCCCAGGACGTGAGGGGTGCGGGAGGGAGGCGTCAAACATCGCGGATTCCGTTCACGAAGACGCCGGGAACGTCACCCTTCCCGGACCCTTATGTCGCATTTCGGGCCCGGGACGAGGGCCCGAGAACGCGCTGCATGAGTTGACCGTGCCATAGCACGGTCAACTCATGCAGCGCGTTCGTGCGTGTTGCACAACACGGGAGGAAGCGTGGAGATCTCCCGCTCTTCGTCACGGCGTATCACCTCGGTGACGGATCGGTGGGCCTTCCGTCGCTCTCCCGTCGCACCCCCGTGACGCTCCCCGTCCCGACGCCCTCCCCCCGCAGACCCGGCCCTCTCGGCCACGGCCACAGCCCGCCCGGGTCGCGGCCGAGAGGGCCGCGTCCTTTGGCACGTGGACGTCCCAGTAGTTGCGCTCGAAATCCTCCTCCTCGCCGGGGCGCGGAAACGACCAGCAGGAGATCGCCTTGAAGGAACCCACAGGACCGGCCTAGGTCCTCCGCGGCGATCGCGGCGGAAGCGAATACCGTCGCCTCGT
>DASZUW010000345.1:0-5871 GCA_035547475.1 Solirubrobacterales bacterium | reverse complement strand
CCCGGGGTCGCCGATCCGCCGCCCGAGGCGCCAGCTTCCCCGCGCCCCGGATCCTCGCCCCCGGGCGACAGCTTCCCGGCGCCTGGGCCCCCACCTCGGGCGCCAGCCTCCGGCCCCCCGAACCCCCGCCCCCTCAAGCCTCCGCGCCCTCGGGGCTCAGCGACTCGCCCTCGCCCCCGGCATTCGCCTTCCCGTGGGCAGCTTTGGCGGCGGCGAGGGTGACGGTCGAGCCGATCACGCCGGCGGCGAGGGCGGCCAGGGCGGCGCCGGCGCCGGTCTCCTCGATGCCGAGGGCGGCGTCGACGGAGAGCGGGCCGGGGCCGCCGTCGACGATCAGGAGGAGGGCGGCGATGATGGTGAGGTTGTACTCGTAGCCGCCGCCGGTCGCCCAGAAGCCGTTCTTGAGGTGGACGGTGCGGATCGCGGTCGTCATCGTGCCGATCAGCGACGCCGCCGCGGCCGGGGTGAGGGCACCGAGCGCGATGCCGATGCCGCCGAGGGTCTCCGAGAGCGAGGCCGCGTAGGCGTTCTGGCGCGCGGGCGCGAGGCCGAGCGAGTCCATCATCCCCGTCGTCCCCTCGAGCCCCGGGCCGCCGAACCAGCCGAAGAGCTTCTGCGTGCCGTGGCCGATGAACATGCCGCCGAGGAACAGGCGGGCGAGCAGACGTCCGAGCTTCATCGCGATACCTCCGGGGAAAGGTGACGGGGAAAATGTTGAGCCGGAAACTATACTCCGATCGCCTCCGGGGTTGCCGCCCGCGGCGCGGGATCGGCTCAGGCGGGCGCGAGCTCGAGTACCTGCCACGGCCCCTCGCCGCACATCGGCTGGGTCTCCCCCGCCGCCCAGGGCGCCTGCAGGTCGGCGTAGTGCGGGCTCGCCGGGTGCCCCGACTGGCCGCTGAACATCTGCCAGCGCGAGCGGTCGGGGTCGGTCGGGTCGGCGACCATCCGCCAGCTCGGGGCCCAGACGGCGCGGTAGGGGTCGTTCGGGTCGTAGGCGATCTGGCACACCGTCTCCTGCGCGCCGCCCACCCGCACCCGCCGGTCGAGGATGCGGTGGAGCACCGGGTTGGCGCGGCCGAGCGCGTGCGGGAACTCCATCGCGTGCACGTCGCCCCAGCGCCAGGCGTCGGGGTCGGGCCCGAAGCGGTCGGTGAGGTCGTCGAGGGCCCCCGCCAGCGCCTCGACCACGAGCTCGTCCCAGGGCCGGTGGATCAGCCCCTCGTCGGCTTCCTCCCAGAGCGCCATCAGGTGCGAGTGCCAGCGCCACGGCGAGGTGATGTGCGGGCTGAAGCCGTTGTCGGCGCGGTCGAGCCAGCGCTCGCGGAGGTCGCGGTCGACGATCGCCGCCCGCGCGACCTCGCGGGCCAGGCGCAGGATGAACGCCTGGTAGATCGTCCCGGCGACGGTCTCGGTGTCGAGCCGCCCGTCCCAGACCCGCAGCCGCTCGATCGCCGCGCGCTCGCGCTGGCCTGGCGGGTGCAGGCGGGAGAGGCGCCGCGCCGCCTCGAGCCCGGGCAGCGAGAGCACGTCGGTCTGCATCGCGGCGAAGCCCGCGAGGTCGTGGCGCTCCCGCCCGGCCAGCATCTCCTCGATCCGCCGCGCGCGGAAGCCGTCCAGGTATTCGGAGGTGATGTGGTGCGGATAGTCGTCGCCGACGATCCGGTTGTTGGCGGTGACGAGGTAGCCGGACTCGGGGTCGACGACCTCCGGCAGCTCCTCGTAGGGGACCGTCCCCTCCCACTCGAACTCACCGGTCCAGCCCGGCTTCGGCAGGTCGGCGACGACGCCGCGCCGCCGCGGCAGGCGGCCGATCAGCTTGTAGCCGATCGAGCCGTGGCGGTCGGCCCAGATCATGTTCGACGGCGGCGAGGTGTGGCCCTCGAGGCGGGCGACGAGGTCGGGCCCGGAGGTCGGCTCCAGCAATTCGAACATGCCGTCGAAGGTGGTCGGTTCGCGCAGCGTGAGCCAGGCGAGCGCCAGCGGCTCGGCGTCGTCGGCGCCGAGCGCCTCGTTGACGATCGGCCCGTGGTGGGTCTCGCGGACCTCGAGCACGTCGGGGCGCTCGCGCCCTTTGACGACGATCTCCTCGCGGCGCGTCGCCAGCGGCCGCCACTCGTCCTCGAAGAGGTAACGGTCGCCGTCGACCCGCTCGACGTACAGATCCTGCACGTCGGCCATCACGTTCGTGATCGTCCAACAGACGTCGTTGCCCTGGCCCATGTAGACGCCGGGCATGCCGGGGAGGGTGGCGCCGCGGACGAAGCGCTCGCCGCAGCGCAGCTCCATCTCCTCCCAGATCGGCGGCATGCTCGGCGGCAGGTGCGGGTCGCCGGCGATCAGCGGCATCCCCGTGACGGAACGCTCACCGGACACCGCCCAGTTGTTGGAGCCGCTGGCCTCGGAGGCGAGGCCGAGGGCGCGGCGCACGGCGTCGATCTGCTCGACCAGGGGCAGGCCCTCGCCGCTCCACGGGGTCTGGTCGACGATCGGGTTGTCGCGCGGGTAGGCGGGGTCGAGGCGCGCGGTCAGCTCCGGCCCGAGCTCCCGCACCATGTCGGCGCGCAAGAGCTCCCGCTCCCAGTTCGTGCAGAGGCCGAAGGCGAGCAGCTTGCCGAGGCAGAGGATCTCGACCGGGCTCCACGGCTCCCACTCCAGGCCCAGCAGCCGCATCTCGAGCGGCGGTGCCTTGGCCGCGGCGGCGCCCGCGTTCACGCCGGCGCAGAAGTGCTCGAGCTTCGCCCGCAGCGCCGGCGCCAGCTCTCCCACCTCGCGCTCGGCGACCCGCCGGATGCCGAGGGTCCGCATCAGCCGGTCGACGGGCAAGGTCTCCGCCCCCGCGAACTCCGACAGGCGCCCGCTCACCACCCGCTTGTAGAAGTGCATCTGCCAGGCGCGGTCCTGCGCGTGGACGAACCCTTGGGCGAAGTGCAGGTCGTCCCGATCCCCCGCCTCGAGGTGCGGGACGCCCCAGCGGTCGCGCCGCACGGTCACCGTCCCCCGCAGGCCGGGCACCTCGATGCGCCCGCTCACCCGGGGCAGCGCCCGCCGCGCCAGCCGCTGCCAGGCGACGCCGACCGACGCCGCCGCGAGCCCCGCCCCCGCGACGCCCGCCAGAAGCCCCGCCCTGGCCGCCCGCTTGACGCTCGTCCCCGCCATGCCTTCATCTTGGCAGGCGGCGGAAGCTTCCCCGACCGGCCGCGGTCGACGCGGACCCCGACGCCAAGCTACTCGGTCAGGCCGGCGGGGAGGCGCGCTTCGGCCTCGAGTTTTTCGAGGTGGGACTCCATCGCCATCGCCGCCATCGGGACGAGCTCGGCCGGGATGTCGTCCCAGACCGCGGCGAGGAGGGCGGCGCGGGAGCGCTCGCCGGATTCCAGCGCGGCGAGGAGGCGACGCTCGCGCATCATCCGGTGCTCGACGTATTCGGCGAGCTTCGCGTCGGGGTCGGTGATCCAGGGGCCGTGACCGGGGCACATCAGCGTGAGGTCCTCGGCGGCGAGGAGGGCGAGCGAGTCGAGGAAGGCGGCGAGGGAGTTGCCGCCGGGCGGGACGATGGTGGAGCCGAGGCCGAGGACGAGGTCGCCGCAGAAGCAGACGCCGTCGGCGCCGAGGAAGGCGACGTGGTCGTCGGCGTGCCCGGGGGTGGCGAGGGCGCGCAGGCCGCCGTGCGACTCGCCTCCCGCGGGCAGGTGGACCGGCGCGCCGAGCTGGTCGGCGCCGGTGATGTGGTCGCCGTGGGAGTGGGTGACGAGGACGGTGCCGATGCCGCCGCGCTCGCCCGCCGCGACGCGGATCGCCTCGAGGTGGCCGGGGTCGTCGCTCCCCGGGTCGATGACGACGCACGGGTCGGCGCCGTAGAGGTAGGTGTTCGTGCCTTCGAGCGTCATCGGCCCCGGGTTCGGGGCGACGATGCGCAGGACCTCGGGGTGGCCGGGGGCCAGGTCGGTCAGTCGGCGACCTCTTTGGCGATCGCCGCGCGCGCGTCGGCGGGCTCCAGCACGACCAGGTCGCCGGCGCCGCGGAGGATCTCCCGCACCAGCCAGGCCTTGCCCGCGTAGGGGAGCTCGACGACGACGGCGCCGTCGGCCAGCTCCTCGACCACGGTCCGCTCCTCGCGCAGCCAGCGCGCCCGCTCCGGCGAGACCCAGACCCGGGCGACCTCGGCCGCGGGGACCTCGCCGTGCGTCATCCAGCCCTCGACCCGGGCGAATTCCTCGACCTCGGGGCGCGGCTCGAAGGTCTCCTCGGTCGGCTCGGCCTCCTTGATGCGGTCGAGCTTGAAGTGACGCACGCCGTCCTTCTTCAGGTCCCAGGCCTCGACGTACCAGCCCTCGCGGCCGTTCTGCAGACGGTAGGGCTCGATCCGGCGCGTCGTCAGCTCGTCCTCGTTCGCCTTGTAATAGGAGAGCTCCAGCACCTTCGACTCGGCGATCGCCTGGTTCAGCAGGCGCGCGACGCTGGCGTCTCCGCCGCCGGCGGGGACGATCTCGAGGCCCTCCTCGGAGGGGTCGTGGCCGAGCGCCTTGACGATTTTCTCGCGCGCCTTCTCGAGGTTCGACTGCGGCAGGTGGTCGCCGAAGAGGTCGATCGCGGCGACGAGCGCCTTCGCCTCCAGCGGCAGCAGGCGGGCCGGGCGGGCGAAGTTGTCGCCGTAGGGCTCGGAGTCGACCTCGATCTCGTCACCGAGGATCTCGGCGTAGAGGACGTAGGTGCCGCCGCCGAAGTTGACGACGTTCAGGAGCTCGATGTCCTCGCGCAGCTCGTCCTCGGTCAGTTCGAGGCGCTGGCGGAGGTCGGCGACCTCCAGCCGTTCGCCGGCTTTCGCCGCTTCGATCAGCATCCCGGCGAGGGTGACGAGGCGGGCGAAACGCTCGGGGCGGATCGCCGCGTCGCCGCGGCCGCCCGAGCGCGAGCGGCGCGGCTGGTCGCGCAGCGGGCGGTCGACGATCTCGGCCGGTTCGAAGCCGTTCTTGTGGCGGTCGCGGAGGGTCGCGACGCGCGCCTCGGCCTCCTCGCGGAGGTCGTCGGGCGCCAGCACCCGCGCGTTCGCGCGCCAGCGCAGCACCCAGGCGATCAGCTCGCGATGGGAGGCGTAATCGGTTTCGAAGATCTTGCCCTTGCCGGGGGCCTTGTCGGCGGATTTGGCGGGGCGGATCTCCCCGTAGGCGCCGAAGTCGCGCTCGATCAGCCAGGCGATCCGCTCGCGGATCCAGATCTTGGCGCGCCCTTGGGTCTCGCCGAGCTGCCAGTCGGCGCGGCTGCCGTAGTCGCGGCGGTCGAAGTCCTCGGGCGGCGAGAAGTCGTGCTCGGCCTTGGTCGCGTAGCCGACCTTGCCCTGGATGCGGGAGAGGCGGAAGACGCGCACCGCCTCGCGCTCGTGCGAGTAGCCGATCAGGTAGAACTGCCCGCCGCGGAAGACGAGGTGGTAGGGGTCGACCTTGCGCTTCGCGGTCTCGCCGCGCTCCATCGTGAAGTAGGTGAACTCGATCGTCTTGCGGCGCGAGATCGCGGTCTCGATCTTCGACAGGCGCTGGGAGAGGTCGCGGCCCCCGGCGCTCGCCGTCATCGCCATCTCGACCGGCGCGCGCTCGCCCGCCGCGAGCGGGTTCGGGGGCCCCCAGGCGACCTGCTGCAGCGCCAGCCGCAGCGGCTCGGCGTAGGCGAAGCCGCCGTCGGTGAGCAGCAGGAGCGCGGTCGAGAGCGCCGCCAGCTCGTCGTCGGAGAACTCGATCGCGTCGAGGTAGAAGTTCTCCGGCGGCAGCGAGTAGAGCTCGGCCTCGAAGAACCCCTCGCCCGGCTTCTCCACCCCCAGCTGGATGCCGAGGCTCTCCAGCTCGGCGCGGTCCGCGTAGAAGCGGCGCGCGAAGG
>DASZUW010000344.1:0-5906 GCA_035547475.1 Solirubrobacterales bacterium | reverse complement strand
GATCGACGGGGGGCTCGACGAGGAGCTCGTCGCCTCGCTCGAGGACCGGCTCCGCCGCGCGCGCCGCGCGGAGGCCGCCTCGCGCGCGCCCGGCCCGCTCACCAACCCGGCGGTGCTCGCCTCGCTCGCCGCGGTCGAGGCCTACGGCGGCACCACGCTGGAGGGCTTCGACGAATGCTCCTACCGCTGGTTCGCCGGGCACGAGCTGGCGCCGGAGCCGCTCGATCCGGTCCCCGACCCGCTCGTCCAGGGCGGCTTGATCCACGCGGTGTTGGAGCGGCTCTACCGCGAGCGCCCGGGCGGCGATCCGCTCCCCCGCCCCGCGTCGCTGCCCGCCTGGATCGAGCGCGCGCGCACGCTCCTCGCCGAGCAGCTCGCCGAGGGCGAGGTCGGCGCCCACCCCGCCGAGCGGGCGATGGCGCGCCGGGTCGAGCGCCTCCTCGAACGCTTCCTCGGCGAAGAGGCGACCCGCGACACCGGCGGCTTCGAGCCGTGGCTGCTGGAGGCGCGCTTCGGGTCCGGCGAGGAAGCCGAGCGCCCCACCCTCGACCTCGGCGGCTGGGGCCTCCACGGGGCGATCGACCGCGTCGACCGCGCCCCCGACGGACGCGCCGTCGTCCACGACTACAAGTTGGCGGCGAGCGTCACGCCGCGCGACAAGTTCGAGGAGCGGGCGAAGCTCCAGCTGCCCCTCTACCTGCTGGCCGCGCAGATCCACTGGGGCGCGGAGCCGGTCGGCGGCATCTACCACCCGCTGGGCGCGAGCAAGAACCGGCGCCCGCGCGGCGTCGTCGCCAAGAGCTCGGCGGGCGACCTGGCGGGCTACGACCTCTACCGCCCCGACGTGGTCGACGACGAGGAGCTGGCGGAGGTCTTGGAGACGACGCGCCGGCGCGGCGGCGAGATCGTCGCCCGGATCCGCGCCGGCGACATCCGCCGCGACCCCGGCCCGCGCGCCGGCCTGCGCGGCCACGACGTCTGCCCGGCCTGGTGCTCCTTCGCGCCGATCTGCCGCCGCGACCGCGCCCCCTCTTACGTGGAGCGCGAAGAGAACGAGGCGGGGTCCGAGCGGTGAGCGAGGTGACGCAGGCCGCGCCGCAGCCCGCCGTCGAGCGCTCGCCGACGCCGGAGCAGCGCGCCGCGATCGAGGTGCGCGGGCGCGACGTCCTGCTCGAGGCCGGCGCCGGCTCCGGCAAGACCGGCGTCATGGTCGAGCGCTACGTGCGCCTCGTGGTCGACGAGGGCGTCTCCCCCGACGCCGTCCTCGCCTTCACCTTCACCGACAAGGCGGCCGCCCAGCTGCGCGCCCGGGTGCGTGCCGAGCTCTCGCGCCGCGCCGCGGGCGGGGGCGCCGCCGCGGTCCGCGCCGCCGCCCTCCTCTCGACCATCGGCGGCGCCTGGATCACCACCATCCACGGCTTCTGCAACCGCGTGCTCGCCGCCCACCCGGTCGCCGCCGGCGTCGACCCCGGCTTCCGCGTCCTCGACCAGCCCGAGGCCCAGCGCGCCGCCCGCGAGGCCTTCGACGCGGCGCTCGCCGAGTTCCTCGCCGGCGGCGACCCGGGGCGCGAGGAGACCGTTGCCGCCTACGGCCTCGAAGGCCTGCGCGGCGTCGTCGTCGCCGTCCACGACGAGCTGCGCAGCCGCGGCGCCGCCGCGCCGACGCTGCCCGAGCCGCCCGTCTCCGAGCCGACCGAGCTCGTCGCGCGGGCGATCGAGGCGGCGGGCGAATGCCTGGCGGAGCTGAAGGAGGGCGACGGGAGGCGCGCAGCGCTCGAGCAGGCGCTCGCCCGCCTCACGCAGCCCGGCCCGCCGCCGTCCCTCGAGGAGCTGGAAGCGCTCCGCCCCGGCGGCACCGCGAAGGCCCTGGAGCTCTTCCGCGAAGCGATCGACGCGGCGATCTCCAGCACCGCCGAGGCGGGCGAGGGCGGCGTCGCCTACCGCCATCTGGCCGAGCTCCTGCGCCTCTACACGGCGGCCTTCGAGGCGGCGAAGGAGCGCCGCGCCGGGATCGACTTCGAGGACCTGCAGATCCTCGCCGCCCGCCTGCTGGAGCGCGCCGAGATCGGCCAGGCCTACCGCGGTCGCTTCTCCCACCTCCTCGTCGACGAGTTCCAGGACACGAACCGCCTGCAGCTGCGCCTGATCGAGGCGCTGCAGGGGCCGCGGTCGGAGCTCGTCGTGGTCGGCGACGAGCTGCAGTCGATCTACTCCTTCCGCCACGCCGACCTCGACGTCTTCCGGCGGCGCCGCGAGCGGATCGACGCCGACCCGGGCGCCGAGCTGATGCGCCTCAGCGGCAACTTCCGCTCGCGCCCCGAGGTGATCGGCGCGGTCAACCTCTTCGGCGAGGCGCTGCTCGGCCCCGCCTACCGGCCGCTGCGGGTCGGCGCGCCGCCCGCGACCGCGGTCCCGCGCGGCACCGGCCCGGCGGTCGAGCTCCACCTGACCGCGCGAGACGGCTGGGACGAGGACGGCATCGACCTCGACCCGGCGATCGACGGGCGCACGCCGCTCAACTGCCTGGCCGAGGCGCGCGCCCTCGCGGCGCGGCTGCGCGAGCTCCACGACGCGGGCGTCGAGCGCGGCGCGATGGTCGTCCTGCTGCGTGCCTTCACCCACCTCGACGCCTACGAGGACTCGCTGGCGCGCGCCGGCCTGCGCCCCTACGTGGTCGGCGGGCGCGGCTACTGGTCCCAGCAGCAGGTCGCCGACGCCTGCGCACTGCTGGCGACGATCGCCAACCCGCTCGACGACGAAGCGCTCTTCGGCGCCCTCGCCTCCCCCGCCTGCGCGGTCGCCCCGGACACGCTCTGGCTGCTGCGCGCCGCCGCCGGGCGGGGCCGCCACGTCTGGCCCGCGCTGGAGCGGCTGGCGCTGCGCGACGACGCCGAGGTCGTCGCGCCGGAGCGCCTCGAGGAGATCCCCGAGGGCGAGCGCGCGCTGCTCGTCGAGTTCGCGACCCGGATCGTGGGACTGCGGGCGCGCGCGCCGCGCCTCGGCCTCGCCGGCCTGGTCGAGGCCGCGGTGACCGAGACCGGTTATGACCTGGCGACGCTCCTGCGCCCGGCGGGCGAGGCGCGCCTCGCGAACGTGCGCAAGCTCTCCCGCCTCGCCGCCGCCTACGAGGAGCGCGAGGGCCGCGACCTGCGCGGCCTGCTCGACTTCCTCGCCGCGCGCGCCGAGGCCGACACCGAGGCCCAGGCCGCGACGGCCGCCGAGGGCCACGACGGCGTCCGCATCATGACCGTCCACAACGCCAAGGGCCTCGAGTTCGAGGTCGTCGCCGTCCCCGACCTCGCGCGCGGCCTCCTCTCCGGTGGGCGCCGTCCGGTCCTCGCCCTGGGGCGCGAGCAGCCGCCGCGCGTCGGCCTCCAGTGGCGGCGCCTGGGACGCGCGTCGGTGAACCTCTACGACTACGGGGAGCTGATCGAAGCGGGCGAGGCGCGCGACTCCGAGGAGGGCCTGCGCCTCTTCCACGTCGCCGCGACGCGCGCCCGCGAGCGCCTGATCCTCAGCGGCGTGGTGAAACCGGAGCCCGGCAAGGAGCTGCGACCGGGCACATCGGTGATCGAGCGGCTGGTCGACGCGCTGGGCGTGCCGCGGGGGGAGGACGAGGAGCGCGAGGACGGGGCCGACGCCAAGACCCAGGCGGTGATCCCGGTGCCGGCGCCCGAGCCGCGCCCCGGCCTCGACGCCTCCTTCGAGCCGAGCGAGATCGCCGTCCACCTCAACCTCCCCTCGCCCGCGCGCGCCGCCGAGCTGCGCGACCTCCGCCTCGATGCCGCGGCGGAGCGGCCGCTCGGCTCGGGGACGCCGCCGCTGGTCGAGCGCAGGCCTCCCGTCGTGCCGAGCCGCCCGCTCTCCTACACCGCGATCAGCGCCTTCGAGGAATGCGCCTACCGCTTCTACATGGAGCGGGTCCTGGGCATGCCGCCCGCCGCCCCCTCGGTGGGCACGGGCGGCGACCGGGACGAGGGACCGTCGGCGCGCGAGGACCGAAGCGCCCGAGGGGCGGCCGTCCACGCCCTGCTGGAGTGGTCGCAGGCGAACTCGTGGCGGGAGCCGACGACCGACCTGGCCCGCCGCCACGCCCTGGCGGCCGGACTCGACCTCGACCCGAGCGAGGCCGAGGAGCTACTCGGCCCGGTCCGCGACTGGATCGGCTCGCCCCTCCGCCAGGAGATCGCGGCGGCGGCCCGCGTCCGCTCCGAGGTGCCGATCCTGCTCGGCGCCGGCGGCACCGTGCTGCGCGGCTCGATCGACCTCCTCGTCGAGCGCGACGCCGCCCCGCCCCTCGTCGTCGACTACAAGACCGACCGCCTGCGCGGCGAGGACCCGCCCGCCCGCGCCTCCCACTACGAGGTCCAGCGCTCGATCTACGCCCTGGCCGCCGCCGAGAGCCTCGGCGCCGCCGAGGTGGAGGTCGCCTACGTCTTCCTGGAGCGCGCCGACGCCCCCGTCCGCACCCTCCTCACCGCCGCCGACATGGAGGCGGGCCGCGCCCGCATCGAGTCCGCCGTCGCGGCGATCGGCGCCGGCGACTTCGCCCCCGCCCCCGAGCCCGACCGCACCTGGGACCTCTGCCGCGGCTGCCCCGCCCTCGGGCGCCTCTGCTCCGGACCGCCAGGTTGAGCGGAGGTAGGCCGACGGCCCTACTGGGAGCCGTCGGGGTGCAGTCGAGAATTCGCGACTTCGTAGACGGTCCGAGCGCTGGATCCACGTGGATGATGGCGAATGCCGAACGCGACAGCACGTAGCCCGAGCGGGCGAGCGGGATGGGTCACCGCGACGAACACTGCACCGAAACGGCCGTCCGGCCATGGGATGTAGGTCTTGACGCAGCCGGCGAGTCTCGTCCCGTCCCGTCCTTCTGCCTGACACGCGATGAGCCTCGAGCGCGGAATGCCGCCCTGCCGCAAGGTGGTTTTGCGAAAGACGCGGAGCGCCTTCTCGGCCTCGGCGGGCAAATGTTCGAGATCCTCCGCGAGCGCGTCCTCATCGAAGCCGACCGGGAAGACCGGCTCGGCCTTCTCCGAAGGCACCTCAACCCTCGTCGTCGGTCGGCAGCGACCCGAACTGGCGATCGAACTCGTCCGGGTCGAGCCGCTGCTCACCGTGACGAGCAAGGATCGCCGAGATAGAGGTGTCCCTACCCTCCACCGCCTCGAGTGCGGCCAGGGCCGCCTCCACCCGCTCCTCGGGCAGATGGTCAAGGACGGCGTGGGCCCTCTCGCGAGTCGTCACGTCACCGATGATATCCGGGCCGGGCCGCTACGAAGCGTTGGCCGAGGAGTCCAGCCGGGCGGCGAGGTCGTCCAGCTTCAGTTCCCTCAGGCCTTCACCGACGGCGTCGAGCTCGCCGGCGCAGTAGTCGACCAGCCCCTTGCCCTCGCGGCAGAGGTCGAGGGTCTCGCGGAGGCCGGCCTGGCCGGAGTCGAGGCGGTCGATGATCTCCTCGAGGCGCTCGACGGCGGCCTCGTAGCTGGCGGGGGCGCCGTCAGGCATCGTCATCGCGAGCGGTTCTGGCGTCGATTCGGCCATCGCGGAAGCGGAGGCTAAAGCGCCCGGCGGCGGTGGCGGCGTCGGCGGTGGTGAGGGGGTCGCCGGCGGGCGTCTCGGCGAGGGCGTAGCCGCGTTCGAGGGTGCGCTCGGGGTCGTGGGCGCGCAGGGCGACGGCGACTTTGCGGAGGGCCTCGCGGCGGCGGGCCAGAGCGCGCGCGGCGGCGGCGTCGAGCGCGGCACCGTGGCGGCCGCGCTCCTGCGTGGCCCGTTCGACATGACCGAGAGCGCGGCGGCGGGCGCGTTCGAGGACGAGCCCGGCGATCCGCCGCTGGGTGGCGGCGCGCTCGGCGATGCCGCGTTCGGAGGCGGCGCGGATCTCGCGCGTCTTCTGGTTCAGGACC
>DASZUW010000343.1:0-6642 GCA_035547475.1 Solirubrobacterales bacterium | reverse complement strand
GACCACAGCCGCCCGTCAGGGGTCGGCACGGCATCCGCGGCAGCTCGGACGGCCGCAAGCCCCCCGCGTCACAACCTCCGCGTGAAGGTCAGCGCCACGACCCTCTGGGCGCCGGCCCCTCGCAGCGCCATCGCGCACGCCGCCAGGGTCGCGCCGGTCGTCAGGACGTCGTCGACCAGGAGGACGCTGCGGGGGGAATCGGCGATCGGCTCGATCGTCGGTGGGTGGCCGATGCGCTCGGCGCGGCGGCGGCCGACCTGGTGGCCTCGGCCGCGGCGGGCGAGGCAGGGGGCCAGTCGCGTTTCGAGGGTGGCGGCGAGGGCCGTCGCCAGCTCGCCGGCGGGGTCGAAGCCGCGGCTGCGCAGGCGGGGCGGCGAGGGGGGCACGGGGACGACGGTGCCGCCGAGTAAGTGGCCCGGCGCGAGCCAGTGGATGCGGTCGGCCATCAGCTCGGCGACCGGGAGGAGGCGGCGGAACTTGAGCGCGCCGACGAGGGATCGGGCGACGCCGTCGTGGGGCGCGGAGGACCAGGCGCGGTCGATGCCCTGGGGGCCGCGGGCGAGGATCGGCGTCGCGGCGCCCAACGCGCGCGAGCAGCGGGTGCAGATCACCGCCTCCGCCCGGCAGTTGCGGCCGCAGGCGGCGCAGAGCGGCGGCGCCACGAGGGAGGAGGCGATCTGGAGGAGTCCCATGCGGCGAGCCTGCACGGGAAATGCGCACTCGTGGCGCGCAGAAAGTGAAATGTTCGCGCCCTCGGTGTCGCCGATGTGCGAAGAGGCGCCGCGGGTGGCGGACTAGGCGCGGGCGCCGAGGATGGCGCCGATCAGGACCGAGCCCTCCGGCACCTCGGCGCCGGGCAGCACGATCACCTCGCGCAGGCGGCTGCCCGCGCCGACGCGGGCGCCGTCGCCGATCACCGCCGGGCCGTCGATGCGGACGTCGTCGCCGACCTCGCACTCGGGGCCGAGGAGCACCGGGCCGTCGAGGTCGGGCTCGTCGTCGGCCGGCTCGCCGCTGCGGAAGCCGTCGACCATCTCCCCCACCTGCTCGACTTGCACCGCTCCCGTGAGGGCGTCGAAGTTGCCCTCGCGCAGCTCGACCAGGTTGCCGATGTCGTTCCAGTAAGCGTCGATCTCGTGCGCGTAGAAGGGCACGTCTTCCTCCAGCAGCTTCGGGAAGACGTCCATCGCCCAGTCGGCGAAGCCGTCCAGGTCGCCCTCCTTCGCGGCCGCGCTGGTGCCAGGAGATGGAAAGAAGTCGAAGATCTCCTTGCGGAACATGTAGATGCCGCAGTTGGCGAGGTCGGAGAGCGCTTCGCTCGGCTGCGGCTTCTCCTGGAAGCCGCCGATCCGCCCCTTGGAGTCGGTGATCGCGACGCCGAACTGGCTCGTGTCCTCGACCCGCTTCGTCGCCAGCGTGGCGATCCCGTCGTGGCTTTCGTGGTAGGAGCGCATCGCGGTGAGGTCGATGTCGGTGAGGGCGTCGCCTGAGATGATCAAAAACTCCTCGCCGAGGAAGTCGGCGACGTTGCGAACCCCGCCCGAGGTGCCGAGGAGCGCCTCCTCGTGGCTGTAGGTCAGCGACACCCCGAAGGCCGAGCCGTCGCCGAAGTGCTCGGTGATCAGGTCCGGGAACCAGTGCAGGTTCGCGATCGTCTCCGCGAACCCGTGGCGCGCGAGCAGCCGCAGGATGTGCTCCATCACCGGCCGGTTCAGCACCGGCACCATCGGCTTCGGGCGGTCGAACGTGATCGGGCGCAGCCGCGTGCCGAGCCCGGCGGCGAGGACCATCGCCCTCATCCCATCTCCTCCTTGAACCGCTCGATCGCCTCCACCGGCACGGGGTCGACCCCGCGCTGCCGGGCCAGCTCCAGCGTGACCAGGTCGCCCAGCATCACCGCCCACAGCAACCGCTCGAGCCGCGTCTCCCCCGCCGTCTCCACCCGCGCGACGACGGCACCGCCGGATTCGATCGACCTCGCGGTCAGCTCGAAGCGCCGCGCGACCCGCGGGTGCTGGTCGCGGTCCTCGAGGAAGATCGCCGCCCGCTCCCCGCCGCCGGCGTCCCCCCAACCGCAGAGCTCGTTGTGGTCGGCCTCCGGCAGCTCGCCCCACCAGGCGGGCGACTTGGCGTTCTCGTTGACCTGCGTCTTCCAGCGGCGCGCCACCGGCGCGGTCAGGTCGGCGCCGTAGACGACCGGCACCGCGCCCGCCACGAGCGCGGCGATCTCCCGCGCCTGCTGCCGCAGCGTCTCGGCCTGCTCGGCGAGGAAGGCGGCGGCGGCGTCGATCTCGGTGTGGAGGTGGGGCGCGACCCCGGCCAGCCAGGCGACCTCGGCCGCCACCACCACCATGTAGGCGACCGCGGCGCGCGGCTGGAAGATGCCCGGCAGCCCGACCACCGGCACCCCGGTCTCCCGCGCCCGGTCGACCAGCGGGCCGCCGGTGCTCGCGACCAGGCGCCTGGCGCCCAGCGCCTCGGCGGCCTCGAAACAGGCGAGCGTCTCCTCGGTCCCGCCCGAGTAGCTCGAGCAGAGCACGGTCCACTCCGGCGTCGCCCAACTCGGCAGCGAGTATTTGCGCACCGTCACCATCGGGGCGGTCAGCCGGTCGCCGATCGCCGCCGCGGCGAGGTCGCCGCCGATCGCCGAGCCGCCCATCCCGCAGACGAAGAGGCCCACCGACGGCGCCGGCTCCAGGCGCGCCGATTCGATCCGCCAGAGCGCGTCACGCAGTTGGTCGGGGATGCCGAGGACGTCGTCGATCATCGCTCGGCGCCAACTCTCTCATTCTCGGCGACCATCGTGCCGACTAGCCGTGCCCCGGGCTCGACCACGACGCCCGCGCCGAGCACCGAGCCCCGCACGACCGCGCCCTCGCCGACCGTGCAGTCGTCGAGCAGGACCGAGTCGGCGACCGCGGCGCCCGCGCCGACCTCGCAGCCCCTCGACACCACCGCCCGCGGCCCGACCCGGGCCGATCCCGCCACCGCGCAGCCGTCGCCGAGGAAGAGCCCGGGCGCGGTCGGCCGCACCTCGGTCGCCACCCGCCCCTCGAGGATGTCCCAGGTCGCCTGCAGGTAACGCTCGTGGGTGCCGATGTCCATCCAGTACCCGTCGAGCCGCCGCGCGCAAAGCCCCGCGCCGACGAGCCGCGGGAAGACCTCGGTCTCGATCGAGACCTTGCGCCCGGGCGGGATCAGGTCGAGGACCGAGCGCTCCAGCACGTAGGCCCCGGCGTTGATCTCCCCCGGCACCGCGTTGCCGGTCTTCTCGGTGAAGGCGCGCACCGCGCCGGCGGCGTCGCACTCGACCAGGCCGAAGGACGAGGAGTCCTCGACCGGATAGAGGCCGATCGTCGCCCGCGCGCCGCGCTCGGAGTGCGCGCGCAGGAGCGCGGTCAGGTCGAGGTCGGTGAGGACGTCCCCGTTCAGCGCCAGGAAGCGGTCTTCGAGCCGCTCACCGAGCGCTTCGGCGGCGAAGCGGATCGCCCCCGCCGTCCCGCGCAGCTCCGGCTCGACCACGTAGGTGAGCCCGACGCCCGCGTGCTCCCCCTCCCCCAGCGCCTCGCGCAGGCGGTCGGGCAGAAAGCCGCAGGCGAGCACGACCTCGCCCACCCCGTGCGCCCCGAGCCACTCGACCATGTAGGCGAGGAACGGCCGGTCGACCAGCGTCAGCGCCGGCTTCGGGACCGAGTCGGTGAGCGGGCGCAGGCGCGAGCCCTCGCCCCCCACTAGGACAATCGCTTGGATCGGGGCCCCCTAGGAGACCTTGGTGGGTGCCTGTCGGGGCTGCCTGCCGATGCCCTCGTACTCGAAGCCGGCGACGGCAAGCGCCTCGGGGTCGAGGTAGTTGCGGCCGTCGACGACCAGCGGCCGCGCCATCGCCCGGGCGGCGGCGGCCCAGTCGAGATCACGGAACTCACCCCACTCGGTGACCAGGACCGCGGCGTCGGCCCCCTCCAGCGCCGCCATCGCCGAGTCGGCCATCTCGACCGAGGTCAGCATCTCCCTCGCCCGCTCGACCGCGACCGGGTCGTAGGCGACGACCTCCGCCCCCTCGCCCTGCAGGCGCGCCGCCAGCACCAGGCTCGAGGCTTCGCGCATGTCGTCGGTGTCGGGCTTGAAGGCGAGCCCGAGCAGCGCGACCCGCTTGCCGATCAAGGAGCCGAGGTGCTTCTCCAGCTTGCCGACGACGCGCCGCTTCTGCAGCTCGTTCACCTCGATCACCGAGGTCAGGAGCTGGAAGTGATAGCCGGTGTTGCCGGCCAGCATCTTCAGCGCCGAGACGTCCTTGGGGAAGCAGGAGCCCCCGTAGCCGATGCCGGCGCGCAGGAAGGAGGAGCCGATCCGGCTGTCGGAGCCCATCCCGCGGGCGACCTCGCCGACGTCGGCGCCGACCTCCTCGCAGACGTTCGCGATCTCGTTGATGAAGGAGATCTTGGTCGCCAAGAAGGCGTTGGAGGCGAGCTTGATCATCTCGGCGCTGGCGACGTCGGTGCGCAGGATCTCGCCCTCGCTGCCGAGCGGCGCGTAGAGGGCTTCGACCGCGTCGGCCGCCTCCTCGTCGCCGGGATCGGCGCCGATCACGACCCGGTCGGGGTGCATGAAGTCGGCGACCGCCGTCCCCTCCTTCAGGAACTCGGGGCAGGAGACGTAGGCGAGGCCGGGCATCTCGCGGCGGATCGACTCGCCGGTCCCGGCCGGCACCGTGCTCTTCATCACCAGCACGTGGTCGGAGTCCTCGGGGAGCTCGGCGACCACCGCGCGCACGCGCGAGAGGTCGGCGTCCCCGGAGTAGGTCGGCGGCGTGTCGACGCAGGTGAAGAGCAGGCGGGCACCGGCGAGCAGCTCCTCCATCGAGGTGGTGAAGGTGAGCCGCTCGGCGTTGCGCCGGATCATCTCGGTCAGCCCCGGCTCGTGGATCGCGACGTCGCCGCGCGCGAGCGCCTCGACCTTCGCGGGGATGATGTCGCGCGCGATCACGTGGTGGCCGAGCTCGGCGAAGCAGGCGGCCGTCACCAGCCCGACCCAGCCGACCCCGATCACCCCGACAGCTTCGCCTCTCTCGCTCATTCGCCTTTACTCCCCGGTTTCGCGGTTTTCTCGTTCTTCTTCGGCAGGATCACGTGGCAGGACTCGGCGATCCCCATCATCTGCTCGTTGGTCAACGACTGTTGCAGGCTGTTGGAGACCCAGTAGGTGTTTTCGCCGCGGTGCCAGGCGACCAGCTTGATCTTGCCGCTGTCGGTGTAGATCAGGTAGTCACGCCCGTTCACGGTCCGTTCTTCGGTCGGGTCGTCGAGGATCGGCGGGTCTTCCCAGCCCCGGATCCCCTGCATTCCGAAGTAGTTGATTTCGTATTCGGGCTGGTACTCGGCGACCATCCGGTAGGCGGCGTGGCGGACCTTGTCTTTGTCGCGCAGGTGGTAGACGCGCGGGTCGACGATGTGTTCGTAGGGGTTCGATTCCTGGAAGGTGGCGCCGGCGGGCATCCGCGTCGGGTAGAAGACCGGGAAGCCGCCGCCGACGTGGCGGGCGACGATCTCCGCCTCCGCTTCGCCCATTTCGGGTGCCGGCACCAGTTGGTCGCCGCCGGGCGGGACGTGCTTCTTGTGCTTCTTCTTGTGCTTCTTGCCCTTGGCCTTCTTCTGCTGCTTTTCGGAGTTCTTGCCCTGCTTGGCCTGCGGCTTTTCTTCCGGGAACTTCTTCGACTCGTAGCCCGCTTCGCCGAGGAATTCCTTCACCGCGTGGTGGATTTCTTCGGAGTTCGAGTAGACGAAGCTGGGGCCGAGTTCGGCCGGGAAGTGCACCTGGTTGACTTCACCGCCGCGGACTTCGTAGAGCAGGTCGAGCAGTTCGATGAGTTCGGTCCCGCCGGTGATGTCGGACGTGGTGTATTCGGTGAGGATGTCGATCAGGTTGTGGTTGTCGGTGATCAGGTCGGTCGGCGAGACCTGGTGGCGCGCCTGGCTGAGGAAGCTCTGCTGGCGGGCCGAGCGGACGATGTCGGTGTCGGTGTGCCGGTAGCGCACGTACTGGAGCGCTTTTTTGCCGCAGAGCTTCTGGTAGCCGGGCTGGATGTTGATTTCGGCGTACTGTTCTTCGGGCGGCACGCCGACGTTCGAGTGGAAATAGCGGCGGTCCACGTCGGTGTAGACGCAGCCGATCGCGTCGACGGCCCGGACGAAGCCGAGGAAGTCGATGTTGACGACGTGGTTGACCTTCAGCCCGGTCAGTTCCTTGACCACTTTCAGGGTCAGTTTCGGTCCGCCCTGTTCGTAGGCGGCGTTGAACTTCGCGACGCCGACGCCGGGGATTTCGGTCTGCAGGTCGCGCGGGATCGACATCACCGAGATCAGGTTCTTTTCGTTGTCGAGCCGCAGCAGGATCGTGGTGTCCGAGCGACCGTATTTTTCGCCGTATTCGGGACGGATGTCGGAGCCCATGATCAGGATCGTCTCCGGTTCGCCGCCGTGGACTTCCGGCAGCACGTCCTTGAGTTCTTCGTGCAGGCCCTTGTTGTGCCCGAGGGCGTGGGCGATCGAGTCGATGTAGAGCAGCACGCTGGAGGCGGTGGCGGCGGCGGTCACCGCGACGATGATCACGGTGGCGAGGCTGAAGCGCCACCAGTAGCGGCGCTTC
>DASZUW010000342.1:0-4665 GCA_035547475.1 Solirubrobacterales bacterium | reverse complement strand
CGACCTCGCCCCGGCGCTCCTCGCCGTCGGCGTAACGGCAGACGATCTCCCCGCCGGGCGAGGCATCGATCTCGACTTCGTCGGCGAGCCACTCGGCCAGGAGGGACTCCTCGGTGAGCGCGTCCCAGACCTCCGCCGGCGCCGCGTCGAGCTCGACGCTGCGGCTGACGCGGTCGGCGCCGGCCCGCTCGATGACCTGTCCGCCGCCGTCGCCCGCCGCGCCGCTCGCCGGTCCGCCGCCGCTTCGCCCCGCGGCGCCGTCCGGTCCGCGCTCGCTCCTGGGTAGGGTCATAGGAACTGCTCCTCTCGTCTGGAGTACGGATGCGCAACCATATGGTTGCACACGTGCTAGGCTGGGGAAGGCGCAACCGAGTGGTTGCGCATCGAAAAAGCACGAAAGCTTCGCGGAACACCGAGAAAGAGAGACAGAAATGCCACTGGTCCCGATGGTCGTCGAGCAGACCGCTCGCGGCGAGCGCTCCTTCGACATCTACAGCCGCCTGCTCTCGCAGCGGATCATCTTCCTCGGTGAGCCCGTCACCGAGGATCTGGCCAACCTGATCATCGCCCAGCTGCTCCACCTCGAGGCCGATGACCCCGACAAGGACGTCAGCCTCTACATCAACTCGCCGGGCGGCTCCGCCTACGCGGGCCTGGCGATCTACGACACGATGCAGTTCATCAAGCCGGACGTGCAGACCATCTGTTACGGGATCGCGATGTCGGCGGGGTCGCTGATCCTCACCGGCGGCGCGAAAGGCAAGCGGATGGCGCTGCCGAACAGCCGCATCCTGATCCACCAGCCCTCGAGCGGCTTCGAAGGCCAGGCCTCCGACATCGAGATCCACGCCCGCGAGGTGCTCGAGCTGCGCGACCGCCTGAACCAGATCTACGTCCAACACACCGGCCAGTCGATCGAGAAGATCTCGCTCGACATGGAACGCGACAAATTCTTCAAGCCCGACGAAGCGCGGGAGTACGGGCTGATCGACCGGGTGATCGAGTCGCACGACTTCACCCCGAACCCGACCGGCTTCCGCGCCGACGGCAACGGCGCCGGCGGTGGGGGCGGCGAGAGCGGTCCCGCGACCGGGGGCGGCACCGCCTAGGTGCGGCTGAGGAGGACGAAGCGGCGGCCGCCGGAGGAGACGGCGCCGCCGCAGCGACGGGCGCCGAGCAAGCGGCGGACGCCCCGGGAGCGGCCGCCCGCCTACTTCGCGGTGGCCGGGATCCAGCTCGACGAGGAGCTCGAGCGGCTGCGCGCTCTGCCGGTCTTCGCCGCCGGCCCGTTGACGAAGCGACGCCCCGAGCTGAAGGTGCGACGGGCGAGGGCGCGGCCGAACCGGGTCGGCTTCGCGGTCCCCTCCGAACACCGCCTCCAGGTGACGGCCTACCCGGGGATCCGCCCCGGCGACGTGCTGGAGACGCTGCTGCACGAGCTCGTCCACCTCCACGTGGGGCGGGCGCGCGAGGCGCACGCCTGGCACGGGCGGACCTTCAAGGCGACGCTGGCGCGGGCGATGGAGGAGGCCTACGGGGTCCACGACGTCGGCGCCCGCAGCACCCTGCACGGCGCCTACGCCGAGGCGATCGAGCGCCTGCGGGCCGCGCCCGCAGCTGCAGCTGGACCTGGCCTGAGGGAGACCGTCTGCAGTTGACCGGCGTAGGGCCGGTGAAATGCTGACGGTGGCGGTCGAGACGTCAGCTCAGCCGAGGCGGCGGACCGCCCAGGCGCCGACGGCGCTCGCGACGGCGCCGGAGAGGATGCCTTGGACGGCGGCCCTCCCGGCGGCGGGATCGCGCCCGGCGATGCCGAAGCTGATCGCGTCGCCGAGGTCGACCGCGGCGGCGACGGCGGCGGTCTCCCGCAATCGCGCCCGGTCGTCGCGCGCCGCCAGCGTCAGCAGGCCGATCGCGATGTCGCGGCCGCCGGCGATCCGGGTGAGCGCGCGGGCGGAGGTGTCGGACGCGTCGAAGCCGAGGATCCTCAGCGCCGGGCGCGTGGCGAGGACGGCACCGAGCCCGACCGCGATCCGCCCCCCGGCAATCCCGAGGAGGGCCGCGCGGGCGAGCGGGTCGGGCTTGCGGCGACGTCGCATCCCACGAGCCTAGACGGCGAGGCGCGCGGGCGCACGCGAAGGCTCCTCGCCGCGCCGGGTAATCATGTGGGCATGGCCGAGGGCGACACGATCCTGCGGGCGAAGCGCCGGCTCGCCGCCGCCCTGGTCGGCCAGTCGCTCGCCGTCAGCGCGCCGAACCCGCGCGGCCGCGCCGCCGGCATCGAGCGCCTCGACGGCCGCACCCTCGCGGGCATCGACGCCCACGGCAAGCACCTCCTCTTCGACTTCGGCGACCTCGTCCTCCACAGCCACCTGGGGATGAGCGGCGGCTGGCACGTCTACGGCCGCGGCGCCCGCTGGCGCCGACCGCGCTCCTCGGCCTGGGCGGTGCTCGCGGGCGAGCGCGCCGAGGCGGTCCAGTTCGGCGGCCCCACCCTGCGGGTCTTGAGGTCGAGCCGCGTCGGCATCGATCCTCAGCTCGCCCGGCTCGGCCCCGACATCCTGGCCGACGACTTCGACCTCGACGCGATCCTCGCCCGCTTCCGCGTCGCCGACCAGGCTCGGACCCTGGGCGACGCCCTCCTCGACCAGCGCCTCACCGCCGGCATCGGCAACATCTTCAAGAGCGAGGCCTGCTTCGCCGCCCGCATCGACCCCTGGCGCAAGCTCGCCGAGGTCGGTGACGACGACCTCCGCGCGGTCCTCGCGGCCGCCCGCGAGCAGATGTTGGACGCGGTCGAGCTCGGCAACCGCCACCGCTTCTACGTCTACAAACACCGCGGCCCCTGCTCCCGTTGTCGCGGCACGGTCCGCCATCGCGGTCAGGGCGACGCCAACCGCACCACCTGGTGGTGCGAGCGCTGTCAGGTCTGAGCGCCTCGCCGGGACCGCGCCCCGCCCACCCAGCTACGGCAGGTTCTTGACGAAGCGGCTGCGGCTGGTCTGCAGCTCGTAGCCGGCCGAGGCCCAGAAGCCCATCGCGGCGGGCTTGTGCGATTCGGCGATCGCGTTCAGGCGCTTGGCGCCGAGGGCGCGCAGGCGCTCCTCGCCCGACCGGACCAACGCCGTGGCGAGGCCGTGGCGACGGTGCGCCGGATCGACCGCGAGCCGGTAGAACGTCGCCCGCCACCCGTCCCACCCGACGATCAGCGTGCCGACGATCTCGGTCCCGTCCACGGCCACGATCAGCGCCTCGGGATCCCGGACGAGCAGCCCCCGCAGGTCCGCCGCCGATTCCGTGCTCGACGGCGATGCCTCGGCCCGGCGCCAAAGGTCAAGCACCGCCTCGACGTCGTCGACGCGGCCGGTGCGGAGCAGGGGAGCCGTGGACCCCTTCATTGCGAATGGCCTTGTAGAGCCAAATCTAGGACGTGAGTCACAATTCTGTACGACGAGTTCGGCCAGTGCCGGGTCAGAATCGCAGAGTTGGGGACATGCTTCGGGACATGGTTTCGGGTCTGTGGGGCAAGGGATGAGCAATGCGCGGCGCAGACCAAGCACATCGCCAAGGTTGGCCACCCACCCTCCAGGTGAGCGGGCTATTGGCGCGGCGTTGATGGTGTTTAGTAGTTCGGACCGCCGGGTCTTCGAGGAGCTTACCCTCGGACAGCTCGCCGGCCCGCACAGGACTGCACGAGGAGCGCTCCGAGTGGGCACTGTCGAGACTTGAAGAGGTGAGGCAACTTTTGTCCGCCCGAAGGGTTCGTGAGTGCGTGTCCGTCCGCAACCGACTCTTCACGCCACTCGTCTTGTTCCTCTGCCTGGCCGCGGTAGTGTCCCCGCGCGCGGGGGCCGCGTCGCGGCGCACTGTCACATCCTATGAGGTCCCGGGGTGTCTGTCAGGCGGGGAAGACCTCGCGCCGGCAGCCAGGAAGGGGGTGCTGTTCCGGGCTTGTGCGAAGCGGGGCCAGCGGGTCAGCGGGACGCTCGCGCACCTTCTGCCGAGCGGCAAGCTCCTGCGGCGACACGTGCCGAGGTCCAAACCCGGACCGATCCTCGGCGGTCCGGCGGGCGAAATTTGGTCGGTCGCAAAATTCGAGAAGAGCCCGGCTGCGGGGGGCGAAGAACTGAGCATCGACCGGATCGCCGCCAGCGGAAACGTCAAGACGTTCCCGCTGGGGAGCGCCCAGGACCTTTGGCGCTCTCCAGGTCAACGGCCTGGTCGCCGACAGCGCCGGGGCGGTCTGGCTGGCGATCGGCGACCTGAAGCCCAACAACTATCTCCAGCCTGGGGATTCGGGAGGCGGCGAACTGCTTCACATCGCCGTCGACGGCACCGTCTCGCACTTCCCGGTGCCCGACGAAGTCGAACCGGATGGCCTCGTCCGTGGGCCAGACGGGAATCTGTGGTTCTCCGGCGTCAGCGGGCGGGTGACGTGTGAGCGCACCTCGAACCCTGGCACTGGCTATATCGGGCGGATGAACACTACGGGGGAATTCACCCTGTTTCCGACGCCGACGGCGGGATCGGGTCCGCGCGGAATCGCCCTCGGCCCGATGGCAGGGTCTGGTTCACCGAGACTGCTCTCGGTCCGGGCGAAATCGGCACGATCGGGACCGACGGCACCTTCGGGCCGTCGTTCAAACTGAACCGTGGATACCTGGG
>DASZUW010000341.1:0-3873 GCA_035547475.1 Solirubrobacterales bacterium | reverse complement strand
CTCCCGGCGCCGCCGCCTGTGCGCTCCGGCGAGCCCCGCTCCTCCCCGCCGAGCGCGCGGATCGCCCGCACCGCGCGCAGCTCCAGGCGCCGCACCGCCCAGGCCATGTCCGCGACCGGCGGCGAGTCCCAGGTCGAGAAGTCCTTGTCCTCGCCCCAGCTTGCGCGGCGCAGCGGCCGCCGCTCGGGCTCGTGGTCTTCGAGCGCCCGGGGGACGGTGAGGAGGCGCACCCCCGCCGCCGCGGCGCCCTCCAGCACCGCCGCCAGCCACAGCGGCCCCTCCGACCACCAATGGCCGAGCAGCTCGGTGTCGATCGCGAAGACGACGAGGCCGCGTCGCCCCCGCTCCGCCGCGTAGGCGCGCAGGCGGGCGGCGATCGCCTCCAGGAACTCGCCCGCCTGGCGACGCGCCGCGGCGGCGGCGGCGGCCGGGTCGTAGGCGCCGCCGCCGATCCGCCACAGCCGCATCCCGCGCAGCGACTTGCCGTCGAAGATCGCGTAGGCGGGGTCGGAGGGATAGCCGTCGAGCGCCCAGAGCCAGGCGATCGCCTCCCAGTCGATCGGCAGCGCCACCGGGCCCGCCTCGGTCGTCACCGGGCGGAGCGCCGCGAGCGGCTCCTCGTGGGCGCTCTGGTCGACGCAGAACCACTCGACGCCCGCCCGCGCGAGCCCCCACTCCCGTCCCGGCTCGTACGCGCACTCCGGCAGCCAGAAGCCGCCGTCCCAGCCGAAGCGGCGGCGGTGCGAGCGGATCCCGGCGTCGAGCTGCAGCGCCAGCCCGGCGCGCGTCGCCAGCAGCGGGAGGAGCGCGTGGGTCGCCGAGGAGGCGGCGAGCGCGACCCGCCCCTCCCCCGCCGCCCGCCGGAACGGCGCCAGCGGGTCGCCCCCCGCCGCGTCGAGGAGCTCCAGCGCGTGTCGGTAGCGGTCGCGCTCGGCTTCGCACGCCGGGCGCAGGACCGCTTCGACGTCGCGCAGGTCGGCCTCCGCCGCGCCGATGCGGAAGTCGAGCAGGAAGCGGCGCAACCGCTCGGCCGCCCCCGCGTCCTCGAGCTGGTCGGCGAGCACCGGCGTCACCGTCATCGTCAGGTCACGCGCCACCTCCAGCACCGGCAGGTAGGAGCGGACGACCGCGTCGAAGAGCCACTCCTCGCCGAAGGGGTAGGTGCCGAAGCCCTCGACGTAGGGCATGTGCGAGTGGAGGACGATCGCCAGATCGCCGACGCCCGCGGCGCCGCCCGCCGCCGTCTCAGGGCCGACAGACGGCAAGGAAGTCGAGCGCGCGGTCGAGGTCCCCGGTCGCGAGGCGGAAGTCGGAGGCGGCGATCGCGGGCGTGAAGCGGTCGTAGAAGGGCTTCGTCAGGCCGAGCCGCTTGTGGACGGCGTCCCAGCCCAGCTTCAGCGCCCAGCCGTGGACGCGCAGCTTGCGCGCGTGGTAGAGCCCGAGCAGCTCGACCCGCCCGAAGTGCGCCTCGCAGAGCTCGCGGAACTCCGCCGCCCGGTACTCCTTGATGTGCCAGGGGTTGTCGGACTTCTCGGCGCCCGCCGGGGCCAGCGTCAGCAGGTTCGGGGTCGAGACGTAGGCGACGCCGCCCGGGCCGAGCAGCGACTTGAAGTGCTCCAGCACGCCGCCGGGGTCCTGGACGTGCTCGATCGTCTGCAGGAAGGTGATCGCCTCGCAGGGCTCGGCGAAGCGTTCGACCGCGTCGCGCTCGAAGCGCAGATTCGGCCGCACGTAGCGGAGGCGCGCGTGCTCGTGGGCCTCGGGGTTCGCGTCGACGCCGACGACGCTCGCCGCCCCGCCCGCCGCCATCAGATCGGCCCCGTAGCCCTCCCCGCACGCCATGTCGACGACCCGCAGGCCGCCGACCCGCGCCGCGATCCACTCGTAGACCGCCAGGTGGCGCCGGAACCAGTAGTTCTCGGCGGGGACGTCGGGGAGCGTCCGCTCGCCGGTCAGCGGCAGCGGCGGCACCCCCTCGGGCTGGTTTGCCTGCAGGATCTCCTCGGTCACGGGGCCGCACCGTATTGCAGCGGACCCATAAAGTCCCGGCCGCATGCCCGCCTCCCCCACGGCAACGCCGGAGCACATCAAGGACGTCAACACCCGCTATCACGACGCGGCGGCGGCCGAGTACGACGCCAAGTGGGGCATCGACTTCGGCGACATCGGCCAGGACCAGGTGCGCGGCAAGCTGGTCAAAGCGCTCGGCGGGGCGGCCGGGGAGAGGTTCGGCGACGCGCTCGAGATCGGCTCCGGGACCGGCTACTTCTCGCTGAACCTGGTGCAGCTCGGGCTGATCGAGCGGCTCACCGCGACCGACATCTCGCCGGGGATGCTGGAACAGCTCGCCGCGACCGCCGCGAGGCTCGGCCTCGAGGACGTCACGACCGTCGTCACCGAGGCCGAGACCCTTCCCTTCGACGACGAGAGCTTCGACCTGGTGCTGGGCCACGCCGTCCTCCACCACATCCCCGACCTCGACCGCGCCTTCGCCGAGTTCAAGCGGGTGCTGCGGCCGGGCGGGCGCATCGTCTTCGCCGGCGAGCCGTCCCGCTACGGCGATCGCCTTGCGGCGCTGCCGAAGCGCACCGGCGTCCTCGTCGCCCCGCTCTGGCGCCGCGCCGTCGGCGCCCGCGAGCGCGCCGTCGCCGAAGTCGACCAGTCCGAGGGCCACTCGCTCGAGGGCGAGGTCGACGTCCACGCCTTCGCCCCCGCCGACCTCCGCCGCCTCCTCGAGCGCGCCGGCTTCGACGACCGCCACGACGGCGGCGAGGAGCTCCTCGCCAACGCCAGGGGCTGGGGCCACCGCACGGTCGAGTCGAGCGCCGAGCCCGACACCGTCCCCTTCCGCTGGCGCAAGTTCGCCTTCCGCAGCTACATCGCCCTGCAGAAGGTCGACACGCGCTTCCTCGAGCCCCACCTTCCCGCCGAGCTCTTCTACAACCTCCTGGTCAGCGCCCGCAAACCCGCGTAGCCGCGAGGATCGCTTCCACGTGCCCCGGTTCGTGGGCGACCTGCCAGTGGGTGAAGCGAAGGGTGGTGAGGCCAGCCGCGGTGTGGACCTGGTCGCGGACGAGATCCCGCGTCTGCTTGATCGCGCTGCGGTGGTAGCGCAGCGAGTCGGTCTCGACGACCAAAGCGAGCTCCGGCCAGTAGAAGTCGACCTTGTAGCCGTTGACGATGACCCTCGTGAGTGGCTGCGGCAGGCCGGCCGCGATGGCGAGGGGGCGGAAGAGCCGCTCGAGCTCGGAGTCGGAGAGGCGGAACGTTTCGGGGTCGAGCAGACGACGCAGGCGCCTGACCCCCGGCTCGCCTCGCCGCCGATCGCAGTAGCGGCGCAGCGCGGGCAGATCGAGATCGATGTCCCTGGCGACATCCGCCTCGTTCACCAGCCGCTCGAGCGAGCCGTCGGAGATCGGCGTCGCCGCCTGGTCCAGGATCGTCCGCGCCACGGTGGTGACGGGGATGCCACGTCGTGCCGTGATGTCCTGCTCGGGAAGAGCGGGACGGCTACGCACCTTGAGGCCGCGTCGCCGGGGCCAGCCCCGGTGCCGCACGCTGACCTCGATCAGATGCCACTCTTGCCCGATCCCCCAGAGAGCGGCGGCGCTGCCATGACTGAGCACCGCGTCCGTCCCGCAGGCGAGCACGGCCGCCATCCAGCGCCCCTCCCGCGTCAACTCGCGTCGCCCGACCGCGTAGACCCCGGTGTAGATCTTGTGCAGTCGCCCCGTTGCCAGCCGGTGCCTGATGGCCTCTTCGCCGAACCCGAGGGCAAGCAGGTCCCGCCGCGTCAGCACCCCATGCTGTCGCCTTGCGAGCTTCCACGCCATCGCACTTCGCGCTGCAGTGGTTTCTGTGGTCATGGCAACA
>DASZUW010000340.1:0-5644 GCA_035547475.1 Solirubrobacterales bacterium | reverse complement strand
ACGTCCCGATCCGCGTCCCGTCGCCGATCCGACAGCCGTAGAGGTTGACGAAGGAGAAGATCTGGACCCCCTCGCCGAGCTGGACGTCCGCCAGCAGGCGGTGCGGGGCATCGTTGGCGGGGGCGCCGGTCATCGTTAGAGACAACGAGCCGGCCTCTCCCGGGCTTGCGAGGAACCCGGTCTCTTTCGCGGAAGTGGAGGGCCGCCCCTCGCGTTAGTGGGATATGTCGATCGTGAGCAAGCGGGGGAGCGCGCCCTCGGCAGGTCCGCCTGGGGACTACCTGGTGGTGATCGCCGCCGAGCCGGTCCTGCGGCGCGAGATCACCCGCGTCCTCGAGGACGCCGGACGGCGCACCGAGGCGGTCGCCAGCCCGACCGCGCTGGCGGAGTACGAAATCGGGTCCGCCGGGACGGTGATCTTCGCCTGCGACGTCGACCGCCCGCCGGAGATCACGGCGCTGCGCCGCCTGCGCCGCGAAAACCGCGACCCGGCGATCGTCGTCGTCTCGCCGCGCGCCACCGCCACGGCGGTGCGCCGCACCCTCGACGCCGGCGCCGACGCGCTCGTCTTCGAGCCGGAACTGGACGCGGCCCTGGTGGTCAGCGTGCGCGCCGTCGAGAGCGGTCAGTCGGTGGTGCCGCGCAACCTGCGCGCCGGGGTCGAGCGCCCCTACCTCTCCCACCGCGAGCGCCAGGTCCTCACCCTCGTCTGCGACGGCAACACCAACGCCGAGATCGCCGAGGCGCTCTTCCTCGCCGAAAGCACGATCAAAAGCCACATGGCCTCGATCTTCACCAAATTGGGAGTCCACTCACGTAAGGAGGCCAGTGCCGTGTTCCTCGACCTTTACCCGGTCGTGCCCGCGCAGCCCGACCCCGAGCTGGAGGAGATACAGGCATGACGGCCCCCGGCGAGACCACCCTCGACGCGCCCGCGCGCGTCCCCTTCGTCCGCCTCGACAACGGCGACCCCGTCCTGATGGAGGAGCTGATGGCGACCGTCGCCGACGTCGCCGCCCGCTCCGCCTTCACGCTCGGCGCGCCGGTCGAGGAGTTCGAGGCCGAGTTCGCCGCCTGGTGCGGCTCCCGCTTCGCGGTCGGGGTGTCCTCCGGCACCGCGGCGCTGGAGCTGGCGCTGCGGGCGCTGGAGATCGGACCCGGCGACGAGGTGATCGTCCCCACCAACTCCTTCATCGCCACCGCCGAGGCGGTCAGCGCGGTCGGCGCGACCCCCCGCCTCGTCGACGTCGACGAGGAGACCTCGCTGCTCACGGCGGCGACGGTCGAGGCGGCGATCACGCCGGCGACCCGCTGCGTGATCCCGGTCCACCTCTACGGGCGCACGGTCGAGATGCAGCCGCTGGCCGACCTCTGCGACGAGCGCGGCATCTACCTGGTCGAGGACGCCTGTCAGGCCCACGGCTCCACCTACAAGGGCAGGCGCGCCGGCTCGATCGGCGACGTCGGCTGCTTCAGCTTCTACCCGACCAAGAACCTCGGCGCCTGGGGCGACGGCGGCGCGCTGGTCACCGACGACCCGGCGATCGCCGAGCGGGTGCGGTTGCTCCGCTCCCACGGCGAGGGCGCCCGGCATCACCACGAGATGCCCGCCCGCACCGACCGCCTCGACGGCCTGCAGGCGGCGATCCTCTCGGTGAAACTCCGCCACCTCGACGAGGCCAACCGGCGTCGCCGCGAGGCGGGCGCGGCCCTGACCGCGGCGCTGGCCGGGACCTCGGTCCTCACGCCAGCCCCGGTGGCCGCGGACGCCGACCACGTCTTCCACCTCTACGTGGTCCGCAGCGACTCGCGCGACGAGCTCCGCGCCCACCTCGAGGCCGAAGGCGTCGCCAGCGCGATCCACTACCCGACCCCGATCCACCTGCAGCCCGCCTACGCCGACCTCGGCCAGGGCCCCGGCAGCCTGCCGGTCGCCGAGCGCCTGGCCGGCGAGATCGTCTCGCTGCCGATCTTCCCGACGATCTCCACCGCCGAGATCGAGCGGGTCGCCGCCGCGGTCGCGGCGTTCGAACCGCGCTGATCCGCCGCCGCCCGCCGCCTCCGGCAGGTCGCCCCCGCCGCGTGCGGCCGCCTGCCGGGGTCAGCGGCCGCGGCGGTTGACGACGGCGCGCTCGTAGGCGGCCAGGAGGCGCTCGCTCGAGCGCTGCCAGGAGAGCTCGGTGACGCGCTCGAGGGCGATCCTCGCCATGCGCCGACGGCGCTCCTCGTCGTTCAGCAGCTCGTCGACCAGCTCGCCCAGGGCGCCCGGGCTCGGCTCCGCGTAGGCGGCCGCCTCGCCGGCGGAGACCCGCGTCTCGGCGAGGTCGAAGGAGGCGATCGGCGCGCCCATCGCCATGTACTCCGGCACCTTCATCATCGTCGAGACGTCGTTCAGGGGGCTCGGGGGATCGGGCGCCAGGCAGAGGTCGGCGCTGGAGAGGATGCGGCGGATGTCGGCGTCGCCGCACCAGCCGGCGAACTCGACCGAGTCGGCGATCCCGAGCTCGGCGGCCAGGCCTTCCATGTCCCCCCGCACCGAGCCTTCGCCGACGAAGATCGCCCGCCAGTCCGCACCCCGCCGCTCGCGCAGCGCCGCCAGCGCCAACAGCGCCTGGTCGACCCCGTCCTGGGGCTCCATCACGCCCAGGTAGGCGAGCAGGAAGCGCCGGTCGGCGCGCAGGTCCGGGTCCGGGTCGACCGGGGTGAAGCTCTCCAGGTCGGGCCCGTTGCGGACGACGAAGACGTCGTCGGGGTCGACCCCGGCGCGCTCGATCGCCAACCGCTTGTAGGACTCGTTGGTGGAGATCACGACGTCGGCGCCGCGCAGCGCCCGGCGCTCGATCGCCCGCAGGCCCTTGTAGGGCAGGCCGGCGCGGCCGAACCGCGCCCGGAAGAGCTCCGGCATCAGGTCGTGGTGGTCGAAGACGAAGGCGGCGCCGCGCCGCCGGGCGGCGTAGGCCGACCAGAGCAGGAAGTCGGGCGGGTTGGCGGTGTGGACGACGTCGACCGGACGCTCGCGACTCAGCCGACCGACCAGCGCGCGCAGCCGCAGCATCGCCTCCCCGTACTCGCGGGCGTAATCGAGGGCGCCCGTCGCCATGCGCAGCGGGAAGCGGTGGATCGCGACGCCGGCGCGCGTCTCGTGCCCCGGCGGCCCGTACTCGTCGGCGGGGCAGGCGACGCTCACCTCCCAGCCGGCCTCGCTCAGCGTGCGGGCCTCGTTCCAGACCCGGCGGTCATGGGGTACCGACTCGTTCTCGGAGATCAGCAGGGCCCGCCGACCGCCGTCGGCGACGCTCACCGCGCGCCTTTGCCGTGCAGGACGGTGGGCACGGTCAGCACCAGGATCTTCAGGTTCAGCAGCAGCGAGCGCCGGTCCACGTACTCGACGTCGAGGGCGATCATCTCGGGAAAGCTGGTGAGGCTGCGGCCGCGAACCTGCCAGAGGCCGGTGATCCCCGGGCGGACGGCGAAGCGGCGGTAGGCGCGCACCGGGTACTTGTCGACCTCGTACTGGATCGGCGGGCGCGGGCCGACCAGCGACATCTCGCCGCGCAGCACGTTCCAGAGCTGCGGCAGCTCGTCGATGCTGCTGCGGCGCAGAAAGCCGCCGACCTTGGTGACCCGCGGGTCCTTCTCGAGCTTCATCATCGGCACCGGCTTGCCGTCGCCCGGAGGCTCCTCGCAGATCATCCGCTCGACGTGGACCCGGTGCGCGTCGGGCGGCGAGCCGGTGTACATGGTGCGGAACTTGGCGACCGAGAAGGGCTTCAGGTCCTTGCCGAGGCGGCGCTGCCAGAAGATGACCGGCCCCGGCGAGCCGAGCTTGATGAGGAGCGCGGCCAGGACCAGCAACGGCGAGAGGACGATCAGCATCGAGGCGGCGACGAGGACGTCGAGCACCCGGATGGCGAGGTCGGAGACGCGCGGGGTCTCCGTGCGCAGCAGCGTGGCGAGATCGACTTCGGCGGTCCGCCCCTCCACCGTTTTCGTGGTCACGTCGGGATCACCGCCCCGGTGTGGACCGCGAGCCGGTCGACGACGAAGTCCTGCTGCTCCTCGCTGAGGCCCGGGAACAGCGGCACGAGGACGAACTCCCGCGCGGCCGCCTCGGTGTGGGGAAGCGTCCCGGCGCTGTTCTGATAGCTCTGCTCGAGGTGGATGGCCATGATGCCGCGGCGGGTGGCGATCCCGTCCTCGAGCAGCCGGTCCATCAGCTCGGCCGCGGTGACCGCCGCGTCGGGCAGCACCCGGACTGCGTAGGACTGCCAGGTCCGCCGCGCGTAGCCCGGTTCGACCGGGGTCGCCAGCGTCGGGATCGGCGCTAGCAACTCGTTGTAGCGTTCGGCGAGCCGCCGGCGCTCGGCGAGGATCTCGTCCAGCACCTCGAGCTGGCAGAGGCCGACGGCGGCCTGCAGGTCGGTCATCCGCGCGTTCCAGCCGCGCTCGGGATAGTGCTCGACCACGACCTTGTCCGCCGCGTGGCGGGCGAGCGCCGACTGGTCCATGGCGTGCTGGCGCAGCCGCCGCAGCCGCTCGGCCAGGATCGGGTCCTGGAGCGTGATCATCCCGCCCTCGCCGCAGGTGATGACCTTCCGCGGGTGCAGGGAGAAGCAGGCGAGGTTGCCGAGCGAGCCGATCGGCCGGCCGCGGTGCTCGGCGCCGATCGCGCAGGCGGCGTCCTCGACGATCGTCAGCCCGTGGCGGGCGGCGAGCTCCTCGAAGCCGTCCATGTCGGCGGGCAGGCCGACCTGGTGCACCGGCATCACGGCTTTGGTGCGCGGCGTGATCGCCCGCTCTACCGCGGCCGGGTCGAGGTTGCAGGTGGCGGGATCGATGTCGGCGAAGACCGGCGTCGCGCCGCACTGCCAGACCGCGTTCGCGGTGGCGATGAAGGAGAGCGAGGGCACGATCACCTCGTCGCCGGGGCCGACCCCGGAGACGTAGAGGGAGAGCTGCAGTGCCGTCGTGCAGTTGGTCGTCGCGACCGCCTCGGCGGCACCGACCCGTGCCGCGAAGGCGCGCTCGAACTCCTGCACCCGCGGCCCCTGGGTCAGCCAGCCGGAGGCGATCACCGCGGCGACCGCCTCGCTCTCGCCGCCGGCCAGGTAGGGCTTGGCGAACGGGACGTCCATCAGCGCGCCTCCGAGCCGACCAGCGCCGGCTCCTGCCCGGCCGCCTTCTCGGCCCGCCACCACTCGACCAGCTCGGCGAGGCCCTGCTCGAGGCCGATCTCGGCCTTGAAGCCGAGGTCGCGCTCGGCGGCGGAGGTGTCGGCGAGGCGGCGGGTGACGCCGTTCACGGCGCGCTCGGGCCCGAACTCGATGTCCAGGTCGGAGCCCATGATCCGCAGCAGCGCTTCGGCCAGCCCGCGCAGGCTCGTCTCGGTGCCGCTGGCGACGTTGTAGACGCGGTCGGTGACGTCGGCTTCGGCGGCGAGCACGTTGGCGCGGGCGATGTCGGGGACGCAGACGAAGTCCATCGTCTGCTCGCCGTCGCCGAAGATCAGCGGCGGCTTGCCTTCGGAGATCCGCTCCATCCAGCGCACCAGCACCTCGGTGTAGACGCCGTAGACGTCCATCCGCGGGCCGTACACGTTGAACGGCAGCAGCGCCACGTAGTCGAGGCCGTACATGGCGCGGAA
>DASZUW010000339.1:0-7865 GCA_035547475.1 Solirubrobacterales bacterium | reverse complement strand
CCGGGACCCTGCCGCTCGCCGACGGCCGCTACCTGGCGCGCCGCGCGGAGGGCGAAGGCGTCCTGGTCCTGCGGACCCTGGCAGCGCCGCCGCGCCCGAGCCGCCGGCGGCGCAAGCCCCGCGACGCCGAGGCGGCCCCGCCGCCGCCCGAGGTCCCGCTCGCCCGCGCGACCGCGATCCGCGCCTTCGAGCCCTTCGACGGCCCCGAGGAGGCCGCCGCCTGGCTGGCCCGCGCGACGGCCGCCGAGGAGGCGATCGACACCGTCGTCGCGACCGGGATCGCGCTGCTGAACGACGCGCTCCACGCTCGCGCGATCGCGGTCGCCGATCCCCTCCCCGCCGCCGTCGCCGCCGAGCGCGCCGTCGCGGTGCGGCTCGGCTGGGGCAGCGGCGAGCAGACCGCCGAGGGCGCCTACAGCGAGGCGCGCGAGGTCGACGCCCGGGCGCCCGCCGGCTCGCCGCGGCGGCGCCGCCAGGAAGAGGTGCGCCCGCAGGAACGGATCGCGGCGCTGCTGCGCGGGCGCGAGCGTCCCGACGCCTGCGAGACGCTCCTGCTCCGCGCCCGCGCCGACCTCGACGCGGGCCGCCGGCGCGAGGCGGCGCTACAGCTGCGGGTCGGCGTCGAGGCGCTGCTGGCCGAGCTTGCGGAGGCGTTGGAGGACGCCGACCACCTCCGCGACGTCGCCGCGCTCGAGGAGCGCCGGCCCGCCGTCGAGGCGGCCGCCGAGCGCGCGCTGCGCGGCGACCTGGCGCCGGAGGCCGAGGCGTCCGTGGGCGAGGCGCTGGCGCTGGCCGAGCGCATCCTGCGGCGCCGGCGCCTGCTCACGGAATGAGCGTCAGCCCGGTGACCGTCGCGTCGAGCAGGTTGGCGGCGATGTGGTGGGCTTCGGCCAGCTCGACGCCGTCGATCGAGGGCACCCCGATCACGGTGAGTCCGGCGGCGCGCGCCGCGGCGACCCCGGTCGGCGAGTCCTCCAGCGCGATCACGCCCGGTCCCGCCTCGACCCCGAGCCGCCGGCAGGCCTCCAGGTAGGGGTCGGGCGCCGGCTTCGGCGCCGCCACGTCATGGCCGCTGATCAGCACGTCGAAGATGTCTTCGAAGCCGACGATCTCCAGCGAGCGCCGCACGAACGGCATCGGGGAGTTGGAGACGAGGCCGATCGGCGTGCCCTGCGCCTTCAGCCGTTCGAGCAGGTCGCGGGCGCCGACCATCGCCTCCACCCCGTGCTCGAGCTCGGCGACGACGAGGTCGTTCAGCTCCTCCATCAGCTCCAGCTTGCGCCCCGGCCGGCCGAGCCAGCCTTCGATCTTCGCGCCGGCGACGTCGGCGGAGGTGCCGACCAGCTCGCGCTTGTGATCGGGCGTGAACTCGGCGCCGTAGCGCTCGAACAGGTCGGCCTCGGCCCGGGTCCAGACCGACTCGGTGTCGAGGAGCAGGCCGTCGTTGTCGAAGACGACCGCGTCGGGGCGGCGAGGTGGCATGGGGCGCATCATGCCAACCCGGCGCCCTCGACCCGGCGCCGCCGAACACGGTAGCGTCGCGCCATCATGCGCTTCCACGTCGAGGTCGCCACCGGCCGCCTGCACGCCCGCTCCTTCAACCTGACCGAGGAGGAGCTCGGCCGCACCGTGCTCGACCCGTGGCTGTCCGGCCGCCCCATCCTCCTCGGCGACCGCAGGTGGACGCGGGATGGTGAGACCAGCCTGCGGGTCCTCGAAGGCCCGGAGCTCTCGGTCCAGGACCTCGCCTTCAGCCAGGGCTGGGCCAACGCCCAACGCGCCTCCACCGACGTCACCGCGCGCGTCCTCGACGCCGCCACCGAGGGCCGCCGCGCCCGCCGCGGCCCGGCCGCCATCGTGATCAAGGCCGACTCGGCGGTCCAGGCGGTCGCCGACCTCGTCTCCGGCCAGGAGAGCGAAGCGGTGTCGATCGAGGAGGTCCGCGAGCGAATCGACGGCGACGACCCCTCGGTCGCCGCCGTGATCCTGGTCGTCCAGAAGGACTAGGAGAAGTCCACCGCGGTGCCGCGGGGGATCACCCGCACCGGGAAGTTCGCCGCCTCCACGGCGTAGTCGCTGGCGGCGCTGAGGACGACTTGGCCCTCCGGGGCCTCCTTGCGCGAGCCGACCACGAGCAGGTCGAGCTTGCCGGAGCCGTGCTCGACGACGGTCGCCCCGAGCGCCCCCGCGAGGCTCTCGGCGGTCTGGCGGGCGGCGACGTCGCCCTCGTCGATGACGCCGACCGTGCTCACGGTCAGGTCCTCCTCCGACCACAGGCCGGCGGGGGCGACGGCGATCGCCGAGCTCCCGCCGAGCAGCAGTTTGTGGGCGGAGATGCCGGGCTTGACCAGGCCTTTCGCGGTGCGGTATTCGGAGCCGAACACGAGCACCGCGGCGCCCTCCTGCTCGACCAGTTCGGCGAGGCCGATGCTGGTCGCCGGGTTGATGACGACGTACTTCGGCATGTCCGGGGTGCCGACCGACTCCGCTCCTCGGGCCAGCAGGTCTTCGGCGGCGTGCTGGTCGAGCGATTCGCCGAAGGAGTGGCGGACGTAGGCGAGGGCGAGCTCCGCGCCCGGCAGGGCGAGGAGCCTGCCGAGCGCGAGCGCGTCGCGGTCGTTGTCGGTGTCGTCGTAGGAGACGATGATCCTGAGGGCCATGCGGCGTCTCCTATCACGCCGCCCCGGGGGCCGGCGCCGCCGACCCCGGAGCGCCGGCTTTGATGCCGTCTGGGTAGCCGAGCGACGGGACGTCCGACGGGTACACCTCGTGCCCGTGGACGGCGATGTCGCCCGTCTCCATGTCCGCCTCGCTCATCCGCAGCGACACGAACAGGCCGACGATCTTCAGCAGCACGAACGTGCCGATCGCGGAGAACGCGATGACCCAGGCCGCGGTGTAGGCCTGCACCCAGAGGAGGTGCAGCCCGCCGCCGGAGATCAGCCCTTCGTGTTCGCCCGCCATCAGCTTGTTGGCGAAGATGCCGGTGAGGAGGCCGCCCGCGACGCCGGCGAAGCCGTGCGTGTAGACCACCCCGAGCGTGTCGTCGACGTTGCGGAAGGGCGCCGTCCGGCTCAGGTAGTTGAGCGCGAAGTAGACCAGTCCCGAGGCGATGACGCCGATGATGATCGCGCCCCAGCCGTTGACGAAGCCGGCGCCGGGGGTGATCGCGACCAGGCCGACGATCATGCCGTTGACGCTGCCGATCAGGCTCGGCTTGCGGCCGGTGGCGTAGTCGAGCGCGACCCACACGAGGAAGGCGACCGCGGTGCAGAGGTTGGTGTTCAGCACCGAGGCGGAGGCCACTTCGCCCGCGCTGTACCAGTCACCGCCGTTGAAGCCGTTCCAGCCCATCCAGAGCAGGCCGGCGCCGACCGCGACCATCGCCAGGTTGTTCGGCGCATCGACCTCGCGGTCGCGCTGCAGGCGGGGGCCGATCACCGCGGCGGCGACGAACCCCGAGACGCCCGCGGCGAGGTGGATGACGTACCCGCCGGAGTAGTCGACGGCGCCCTGCTGGGCGAAGAAGCCGCCGCCCCAGATCATGAAGGCGTTGATCGTGTAGACGAGGAGCGTCCAGAGGGCGACGAACGGAATCCAGGCCTTGAAGTTGAAGCGGCCGAGGACCGAGCCGAGCATCAGGATCGGCGTGATCGCGGCGAAGACGATCTGGAAGTACGCCAGCGTCGACATCGGGAAGAGGAATTCTTCTTCCGGGAGCTCCCCGATGTGCGCCTGTTCGAGCAGGCTATGGCTGTTGAGGATCGATCCTGGCTTCCCGAGGAAGTTCCCGAAGAACCCCGAGGTCGCGCCGAAGATGTGGATCGGGTCCCCGAAGGACATCTTGAATCCGACCAGGACCCAGAGGATGAGCACGATCGCGAAGGCGACGAACGCCATCATCATCGAGTTCACCGACCAGCGTTTCTGCATCACCCCGCCGTAGAGGACGACCAGGCCGGGGATGCTCATCAGTCCCACCAGGGTCGCGGCGGTGAGCTGCCATGAGTTGGCGCCTTCGCTCAGCCATTCCATTGGTTCGATGCTTCCTTTCGTTCGCGTTTCTGGACTCGGCGTAACCCTCACGCGAAGGAAGCGGCGTCACTACGTACGAGTGTCCAAAGATCGGCCGGCGAAGTTCTCCCTCAGGGCGATAGCCGGCGCCCGGCTACGCACGTAGGTTGCTGCCATGCCACTTGAAGGACATTACGAGCGGCAGACCACGCCGCTCTACAAACTCAGCTCCAGGGAGATCAAGGTCGCCGTCGGCATCCTCGCCGTGACCCTGGTGACGGTGATCGCGATGGTCGCCTTCACCGGCGCGAGCAACAGCAACCCGGCGCCGGCGAAGGGCTGCATCAACCCGACCGTGGCCGGGATCGTCGGCGCCGAAACGCTCGGCGCCTGCGGTCAGGAGGCCGTCGACATCTGCGCGCACGCCTCCGAATACAGCGGCGCGCGCGCCGAGACGATCGTCGCCGACTGCGAAAAGCAGGCCGTCAAGTTCTGACGGCGCCGTCTGGCTGTTCCTTATGGTCGCCACGCGACCATAAGGAACAGCTGGGCGCCGGGCGGCTCCTACTTACCGCTCCACTTCGGGGTGCGTTTGCCGAGGAAGGCGCCGACGCCCTCTTTGGCGTCATCGCTGGCGAACGCGGTGGCGAACCCGACCTTCTCCGCCTCGATGCCCGCATCGATGTCGCCCTTGTGGGACACCTGCTTGACCTGGCCGAGCGCGATCGGTGCCTGGCCGGCCAGCTTCTCGGCCCACATCAGCGCGGTCTCGAAGAGCTCGTGGTCGGGGACGACGCGGTTGACGAGACCGATTTCGAGCGCCTCCTCGGAGAGGATCGCGTCGCCGACGAGGTTCATCTCCAGGGCCTTGTTCTCGCCGACCAGGCGCGGCAGGCGCTGGGTGCCGCCGAAGCCGGGGATGATCCCGAGCTTGATCTCCGGCTGGCCGAAGACGGCGGCCTCGCCGGCGATGCGGACGTCGCAGGCCATCGCCATCTCGCAGCCGCCGCCGTAGGCGATCGCGTTGACGGCGGCGATCGTCGCCACGTCGGCGGTTTCGAACTCGCGGAAGAGGGCGTGGGCGGTCTCGAGCAGCTCTTTGCCCGCCGCCTCGTCCATCGTCGTGAACGCTTTGATGTCGGCGCCCGCGGAGAAGACGATCGGCACCGAGGAGACGATCACCATCGCGCGCAGGGCCTCGTCGGCCTTGACCTTGTCCCAGATCGTCTTCAGGTCCGTGATCACCTGCGGGTGGACGGCGTTCATCGGCGCGTTGGCGAGCCAGGCGATCGCGACGTTGCCGCGCGTCTCCAGCTTCACCTTCTCCGGCTGCTCGCCCTCGTCGGGCCGCGGGTAGGCGTAGAAGCCCTGGCCGGTAGCGTAGCCGTGGCGGCCCTGGGCGACGAGCCGCTTCAGCGTGACCGGCGGGGCGAAGCGCTCGCCGTAGCGCTCCTGGAGCGCCTCCATCTTCGCGAGCATCTTGTCCAGGCCTTCGACGTCGGCTTTCCAGAACGGCGGCAGGAGGCCTTTGCGCGGGTCGAGGCCGGCGCCGGTCATCATGCCGACGTCGATGTCGCGGACCGAGGAGATGCCCTCCTCGACCAGCAGGCAGGCCTCGATCAGCGCCCGGCAGCCGAACATGTCGATCAGCTCCTGGGCGTCGGGCTCGGCGTCGCCGGGGATCGTCTGCTCGCCGTCCTTGAAGAAGCCCTCGCCGCCGCTCTTCATCCCCAGCTTGCCTTCGCCGACCAGGCCGCGCAGGCCCTCGTGGACGTAGAAGCTCTCGCCGTAGGACTTGTTCAGGTGCTCGGCGACGTGGAAGACGGTGTCGAGGCCGAGCAGGTCCTGCAGGAAGAACGGGCCCATCGGCGCCAGTTTCGCCTCCGCGATGGCGGCGTCGATCGCCTTCAGCGAGAGGCCTTTCTCCTCCTGGGCGCGCCAGATCTCGCCCATCGTCGCCATCAGGATGCGGTTGACGACGAAGCCGGGGACCTCGCCGCAGACGATCGGCTGCGTCTTGATCGCCTGGGCGCAGTTGTAGGCGGCGGTGGCGGTCTCCTGCGAGGTGTCCTCGCCGACGATCACCTCGACCAGCGGCATGATCGACGCCGGGTAGAAGAAGTGGAAGCCGACCACCTTGTCGGCGCGCAGCGTCGCCTCGCCCATCTCGGTGATCGAGAGCGAGGAGGTGTTCGAGGTGAGGATCGCGTGGCCGGGCGTGGCGGCGTCGATCTCCTTGAAGACCGCCTGCTTGATCGCCATCTTCTCCGGCACCGCCTCGATCACGAAATCGACGTCGGCGAACTCGGCGTAGGTGGTCGTGCCGGTGATGTTCGCCATGACCTCGGCGAGGCGCGCGTCGGCCTGCTCCTGGGTGATGCGCTCCTTCTTCACCTGGCTGCCGAGCTGGCCCTCGGTGACGGCGCGGGCTTTCTCCAGCGCGGCGTCGACGAATTTCTGGTCGATGTCCTTGATCACGACCGGGATGTCGGCGGCGGCGATCGCCTGGGCGATCTCCCCACCCATCGTTCCCCCACCGACGACGGCGGCTTTGCTTACGAACATTCGACCCGCTCCTCCCTAGTCTCGATCATCCGGCTTGGCTGGGCGGCCGGCGGCCGCGCGAGTTGGGAGGCTATCCGGATGGAGACGGAAGCGACATCAGACCGTGACAAGTTGCTGGCCTTCGAGCTGGCCCTCGACGAAGGCGTGTGCGACGAGGTGCACCGGGAGCCCTGGGGACGCCTCTTCCTCACCCGCTCGACGCCCCTCATCTGGGACGCCAACTGGGTCGGGATCGAGCAGGTCGGGTTGAGCGTCGCCCAGGTCGTGGCGATCGCCGACGACGCCCTCGGCGACGAGGGCTTCGACCACCGCACGATCTGTCTGCTGGACGAAGCCGACGGGCACCGGCTCGGCGAGGAGGTCGAAGCCGATGCGGCGCGCTGGCCCCGCTGGGAGGTCGAGCGCACCCGCTACATGCTCTGGCGCGGCGGAGCGGTCGAGCCGGACCCCGCGACCCCGGCCCGCGAATCGCGACTGGCCGAGATCGCCGACCTGCGCAAGGCGATCATCGCCGAGTCCATGCCCCCTGGCGGCGGCGCCCCCGCCGTCGACCAGCTCTTCGAGCTCGACCGCCGCTACGCCCACCCCGGCGGCGACCGCTGGTTCGTCGCCCCGCCCGACGACCCCCGCTCCGCCTGCCGCCTCCTCCGCGCCCACGGCATCGCCCAGGTCGAGGAGGTCGGCACCCTCACCGCCGCCCGCGAACGCGGCTACGCCAAGTCGATCGTCACCGCCGCCGTCGCCGCCGCCCAATCCGCCGGCGACCCCACGATCTTCCTCACCGCCGAGGCCGACGACTGGCCCCAGCTCTTCTACGCCCGCCTCGGCTTCGAGACCGTCGGCGACCTGACGGTGCTGCGGCGACGGCCGTAGGTGGGACCGGGGGCCGGGCGGGAGGCGGCCGAGGGACGCGCAAGGGACCCGGCCCTCTCGGCCACGGCGCGGGTCTTCTGTGGACGTGGCCGAGAGGGCCGGGTGATCGGGGGGAGGATCAGGGACCGCGGCCGCAGGGTCACGGGAGGGCGACGCATCGCCCACGGACGCCGCACGGAACCGTCACCGAGATGAGGCGCCGTGACGAAGACGCCGGGATCTCCACACCTGCTCCCGTGTCGCACGACACGCACGCAGGCGCGGGCGACCTGGGTTACGCATGGTTTAACCCCGGTCGCCCGCACCTCCTGGGGCCCGCCATCCCGGCCCAGGATGTGACGGAAGGCTCGGAGAAGCGTCACGTCCCCGGCGCCTTCGCGGCGTCTTCGTCACGAGGCGACCCGGCCCGGGCC
>DASZUW010000338.1:0-4199 GCA_035547475.1 Solirubrobacterales bacterium | reverse complement strand
CTCATGGGGGTCACAGCCTGCCAGGACCCCCATGAGGCGCCCAGGACGCCCCGCCCGCATCCCGAAGCGCTGTGGACGGCCCGGGCCCCGCCCCCGACGCCACCCGTCCCACCCTGCGATCGGCCATCCGGGCCGGGCTCGCGGCGGACCGAGAACTGACCGGTCAGGGCATCTTTTGGCTCCGGACGCGGTTTCCCGCCGACCGGCGTTGTTAGATTGCGGCTCATCTTCAACCCCCGAGGAGGAATCTCGACGTGACCAAGGCTGAGTTTCTGGACCAACTCGCATCTGACGACCGGCTGGGCAGCAAAAAAGCGGCGAGCGACGCTGTCGACGCCGTCCTCGACGCGATCACCGACGCCCTGGCGGCAGGCGACGAGGTCAGCTTCACCGGCTTCGGCAAATTCCACGTCGCCGAGCGCGGCCCGCGTCAGGGCGTGAACCCTCGCACCGGTGAGCGGATCACGATCCCGGGCGGTAAGGTGCCCCGCTTCTCCGCGGGCTCCGCGCTCAAGACCAAAGTCAAGGGCTGAGTCTGACTGAATTCGCTGACCGGCTGACGGCGCTCGTGGAGGAGCGCCGCAGTCAGGTTTGCCTCGGGCTCGACCCCGATCCCGCGAACTTGCTGCCGGGGATCGCGGTCGAGGCCGCTGGCGACGCCTCGCCCGCCGTCCTGGCGGGCCGCGCGGTCGCCGCCCATTGCCGCGAGCTGATCGCGCGCGCCGGACCCCACTGCGTCGCGGTCAAGCCGCAGCTCGCCTGCTTCGAACGGCTGGGCCCGCCCGGCTGGGAGGCGCTCGCCGAGGTCCGCGAGGCGGCCCGCGAGGCGGGCCTGCTCTTCCTCGCCGACGGCAAGCGCGGCGACGTGCCGGTGACCGCCGCGGCCTACGCGCAGGCGCTGGTCGGCTCCACGCCGACCCCCTGGGGCGAGGTGCCGGGTCTCGACGCCGACGCCTTCACCGCCAATCCGCTGCTCGGCCGCGACGCGCTCGAGCCGCTGGTCGCCGCCTGCGCGGCGGCGGGCGCCGGGATCTTCGTCCTCGTCCGCACCAGCAACCCGGGCGCCGCCGACCTCATGGACCTGCCCAGCCCCGACATCCCCCTGCACGAGCACCTCGCCTCGCTCGTCGACGCGCTCTCGGGGCGCCTGCTCGGCGCGTCCGGGCTGAGCGGCCTCGGCGCGGTCGTCGGCGCGACCGAGCCCGAGCACATCGCCCGGCTGCGCAAGCTGATGCCGCGCTCCGTGTTCCTGCTGCCGGGCGTCGGCGCCCAGGGCGGCGATCCGAAGCTCCTCGGCGCCGCCTTCGCGCCCGGGCCGGCCGCGGCGATCGTCGCCTCCTCGCGCGGCATCGCCGGCGCTCCCGACCCGGCCGCCGCCGCCGAGGAGCTCCGCGCCACGCTCTGGGAGATCTCGAACGCCTGAGCAAAGAGCCTGGTAATCGGCCCTTTCGTCGCTACGATGCCGCCTCCCGACGAAACCGAGCAGGCTCGCGGGCACCCGGAACGATGAAGAAGAAGCGAAGCTGGATAGCTCGAATCCTCGCGCTCGCGGCCCTCGTGGCGGCCGTCATCGCGATCATCGTCGTCGCCTCCAACACCGACCTGAACTCGGACTCCGGGAAGCACGGCGGCGCCCACCGCTCCCAGGCGCAGAAGCAGGAGAAGCGCAAGAAGCAGCGCACGAAGGCGAAGACCTACACGGTGCAGAGCGGCGACACCCTGACCTCGATCGCGCACAAGACCGGCGTGCCGGTCGCCGAACTGCAGGCGCTGAACCCTGAAGTCGACCCGCAGATCCTGGTCGCGGGCGAAGTCCTCAAGCTGCAGAAGTGACCCGGCGCCGGATCGGCGCGCTGCTCGGAGTCCTGCTCGCGCTGCTCTGCTGCGCGACCGCCGGGGCGGCCGAGAAGCCCCACGGCCACCGGACGAAGGGCCCGCACGTCCTCGCCAAGGCCTGGGCGCTGGTCGACGCGCGCACCGGCGAAGTGCTGACCTCCCACGCCGGCAACGAACGGCGGCTGATCGCCTCGACCACCAAGCTGATGACCGCCTACGTGGCGATGAAGGACCTGCCGCTGTCGAAGATCGTCCACGCCCGGCCCTTCTCCTACGAACTGGGCGACTCGGTCATGGGCCTGCGACCCGGCCAGCGGATCAGCGTCCACGACCTGCTGCGCGGGCTGATCATGCTGAGCGCCGGCGACGCCGCCCACACGCTGGCGATCGAGGCGGCGGGGACGGTGAAGAGGTTCGTCGGCCAGATGAACCGCTACGCGGCGGCGATGGGCCTCACCAACACGCAGTACGAGAACCCGATCGGCCTGAACTCGCCGACCAACTACTCGAGCGCGCTCGACCTGGCGACGCTGACCGAGGAACTGCTGAAGATCCCCGCCTTCGCGAAGATCGCCGACGCGCGCGAAGCGACGCTCCGCAGCACGCGGCCGGTCGAGCACATCCACTCGATCAACGAGCTGCTCGAATACGCGCCCTGGGTGACCGGGGTGAAGACCGGCCACACCTGGAAGGCGGGCTACGTGATGGTCGGCTCGGGGCGCAGGAAGGGGGTCAGCCTGATCGCCGTCGACATCGACGCGCCCACCGACGAAACCCGCTTCGCCGACGCCTTCGAGCTGCTGCGGTGGGGCTTCAGGCAGTACCACCGCAGCAAGGTCGTGCGGAAGGGCGAGGAATTCGCCTCGCCCTCGATCCGCTATTCGGGCGGCGAACTGCCGCTCGTGGCCGGGCGCTCGCTGAGGACCGCGCTGCGCGACGGCCAGCAGGTCGAAGTCGACGTCGACGCGCCGCGCCAGGTGACCGGGCCGATCCGCCGCGGCGCCCGCCTCGGCAGCGCCACGGTGACCGTCGACGGCCTGCGCGCGGGCCGCGTCCCGCTCCTCGCCGGCCGCAGCATCCCCGCCGCGAGCGCCTTCGACAAGGCGCGCGGCTTCGTCGGCGAACACCCCTTTCCCCTGGCGGTCGCGGCGTGCGCGATACTGCCCGCAGCGATTCTTCTCGGGCGGTCCGTCCGCCGAATCCGACGGGGAAAGCGGGTGTAGAAGAAGTGATCCTGACGGTGACGCTGAACGCGGCGATCGATCGCACCGTCGCGGTGCCGAACTTCCGATTGGGGCGCCGCCACCGCGCGGTGGAGAGCCGCACGGTCGCGGGTGGCAAGGGAATCAACGTGGCGCGTGCGCTGGCGCTGCTCGGCCGGCCGGTGATCGCCAGCGGCTTCGTCGGCGGGCCGTCGGGGACGCGCGTCCTCGAACAGCTCCACGACGAGTCGGTGCTCACCGACTTCATCGAGATCGCCGCCGAGACGCGGGTGAACCTGGCCGTGATCGACCCGACCTCGGGCGAGCAGACCGAGATCAACGAGCGCGGCCCGGCGGTCTCCGCGGAGGAGACGAAGCGGCTCTTCGACCGGATCGGCTACCTGGCGGCCGGGGCGAAGCTCTGCGTGTTGGCGGGGTCGCTGCCACCAGGGGCGGGGGACGACCTCTACGCGCGGCTGATCGACGACCTCCGCCGGCGCGGCGTGCCCTGCGTGCTCGACGCGGAGGGCGAGGCGATGCTGGCCGGGACGCGGGCCGGGGCGGCGATGGTGACGCCGAACGAGACCGAGGCCGAGGAGCTGGTGGGGCAGGAGTTCGCCGACGGCTCAGACCTCGCCACGGGACTCCTGGAGATCGTCCGGCTCGGCGCCGAGCAGGCGGCGATCACCCGTCCGGAGGGGTGCGTCGCGGCCGTCGGCGAGGGCGCCGAGCGGCGCCTGCTCGAGGTCCACACCGAGCCCTTGGAGCCGGTCTCGACCGTCGGCTCGGGCGACGCCTTCGTCGCCGGCTACGTGGCCGCGCGCTACGAGGGGCGCAGCGAGGAGGAGTGCCTGGCCTACGGCGTCGCCTGCGGCGCCGAGTCGACCCAGCACTTCGGCGCGGGCTTCGTCGACCGCAACCAGGTCGAGCGGCTGCTGGGCGGCGTCTCCGTGCACGATTTGGAGGTCCCGGCCGAAGTGTAGTCTGGCTAGTTCAACGCCAGCCCTGGAGGTAGCCACCTTGGAAATCGAAATCGGCCGCGGAAAGAAAGGGCGACGCGCATACGGATTCGACGACGTAGCGATCGTTCCTTCGCGCCGCACGCGGGACCCCGACGACATCGACATCACCTGGACCCTCGGTCCCTACCGCTTCGACCTG
>DASZUW010000337.1:0-5022 GCA_035547475.1 Solirubrobacterales bacterium | reverse complement strand
ACGTCGGAGGCGAAGTAGTTGACCAGCACGTCGTTGACGTTGACGGCGCCGCACTCGACCCGGCGGGCGACCCGTTCGGCGTTGGCGCGCTCGCCGAAGACCGAGCCGGAGAGCCCGTAGCGGGTGTCGTTGGCGAGCCGCAGCGCCTCCTCGGCGTCGCGCACCTTCATCACCCCGACCACCGGGCCGAAGGTCTCGTCGCGCATCACCTTCATCGAGTGGTCGACGTCGACGAGCACGGTCGGCTCGAAATAGTCGCCTGGGCCGGGGACGCGCTTGCCGCCGGTCAGCGCGCGGGCGCCGTGCGCCAGCGCGTCCTCCACCTGCGCCTCGACGATGGCCGTCTGGTTCGGCGAGGTCATCGCGCCGACGTCCTTGGGGTCGCGGGCGTCGTCGGCGCCCTGGCGGATGCGGCCGACCTCGGCCGTGAGCTTGGCGACGAACTCGTCGTAGACGGGCTCCTCGACGTAGATGCGCTCGACCGAGATGCAGACCTGGCCGGAGTTGAACATCCCGCCCCAGGCGGCGGCGTTGGCGGCACGATCCACGTCGGCGTCGCGCAGGACGATCATCGGGTCCTTGCCGCCGAGCTCGAGGCTGACCGGGGTCAGCGTCTCGGCGGCGCGCGCCATCACCTTGCGGCCCGTGCGGTCGGAGCCGGTGAACTGGATGAAGTCGACGTTGTCGACGAGGGCGCCGCCGGTCTCGCCGATGCCCTGGACGACGTCGAAGACGTCGGGGCCGCCGATCTCCCGCTTCCAGGCCTCGGCGACCTCGGCGATCCCGAGCGGCGTGAACTCCGACGGCTTGATCACGACGGCGGCACCCGCCATCAGCGCCGGGATCGCGTCGCCCAGCGAGAGGATCAGCGGGAAGTTCCAGGGGCTGATGATGCCGACCACGGGGTGCGGGCGGTACTGGACGCGAAGCTTCTTCGCCGCGAGCAGCGGGGAGTGGGGACGGACGCTCTCCTCGCCGATGAACCTGGCCGCCTGGGTGCCGTAGAAGTTGATCGTGTCGGCGAGGTAGGTCGGCTCGTTCGACGCGTCGGCGCGGACCTTGCCGGTCTCCCGCTGCATCGTGTCGAGGATCCGGTCGGAGTTGTCGAGGATCCAGTCGCGCAGCTTGCCGAGCCAGTGGTAGCGGCCCTCGATGCCCATCGCCTCCCAGTCGGGTTGCGCGGCGCGCACCCGCGCCACCGTCGCCGCGACCGCCTCGGGCGCGTCGACCGGCACCTGGGCGATCGTCTCGCCCGTGGCCGGGTTGCGCACCGCCAGCGTCTCGGGCTCGGCGCTCGCGCCGTTCGACCCGTCCGCCCGGACCTTCGTCTCCGCCGTCCCGCTCTCCATGCTCAATCCTCCGTCCCCTTTGGCTGGTCAGCCAACTTTAGCCGGGACGGGCAGGGGTCAGCGGGGGCGCCGTCGCGGTCGTAGGCGAAGCGGCCCTCCATGCCGACGTCCGGCGGGATCCAGCGGGCGCCGCGGTAGAGGTCGTCGGCGGCGATGCCGAGCGCGCCGATCAGCTTCACCGTGATCTCGAAGCCGGGATTGCGCTGGCCGCGCTCCAGCAGGCTGATGTAGGTCGGGTGCAGGTCGGCGAGGTGGGCGAGCTGCTCCTGGGTCAGCTCCGCCGCTTCGCGGCAGAGCCTGAGGTTCGCCCCTAGGGTCCGGTCGAGCGCGACCATGGGCTTCCCCGTCTCGGACCTTTTCTTCTTCCCCGCCACCGCCGCTGGACGGTTACCGTTCCTAGGCAAGACTCCCACAGACAATTGATCGAGATGGCCGCGAAAAGCAAGGACGCACGGATGCGCTTCGTCGCGAACGTGGAACGGCGGCGCGAGGAGCTCGGCTGCTCGCGGGAGGAGCTCGCCGAGCGGGCGGGAGTGGAGGGGGCGCGGCTGGAGGCGATCCTGCGCGGCGACGCCGAAGCGCATGTCGACTCGGTCTATCGGCTGGCGGGCGCCCTGGGCGTCTCCCCGGGGACCCTCTACGAGGGCGTCGCCTGGGTCCCGGACGGCGACGGCGGCGGCGAGTACCGGGTCGACGACCGGCGCGAGCACTGACTCAGCCGACGAAGTGCGAGACGACCACCGCGACGGCCCCGGTCGCCAACGCGCCGAAGAGGATGTTGAAGCGCTGCTCGATCCCCGCGAAGCGTCCGTTCATCTCCGTGCGGAGGCCGCGGATCTCGCCGTGAAGCTCCGCGCGTAGCTCCGTCCGGGTCGCGCGGATCTCATGCCGGACCTCCTTGAAATTCTGTTCGGTCCGCTCCGCGAATTCGTCCATCCGCTCGTCGGTCCATGCCCGCCGCGTCGATTCCATGGGGCCACTGTAGGGGGTGGCGGCGCGCGTGTGGGTGACAGAACCGTGCCAATTGTGTGACTCCTCAGGCGTCGGATGGGTGCCTGACGAGCGGCCCGATCGGTGACGAGGGCTCGGGAACGCGCTGCAGCCCTTTTGGTCGCCATGACGACGGAAAGAGCTGCAGCGCGCCCGTCGCTGTTGTCCGTGAGGGTTCCGCCGCGCGCCTTCACGCTCGCGTGGTGGAGCTTGGGCCTAGTTGCCGCCTCGCTTGATCGCTACGATTTCGCTGGCGGCGTTGACTTCGGTTTCGGGAAGCTTCGTGGTGATTTCGGCGACGAAGGTGCCGCCGGGGCGGACGCCGCCGGCGGTCTCGGCCTTGGCTTTGCCGCTCAGGCCGGCGTCGACTTCGTAGCCGACGGTGTATCTGCCGGCGCGGACGGCGGAGAGCTTCCAGACCGCTTTGACGGACTTTCCCGGTTTTAGGGGGCCGAAGGAGTAGGTCTTGGCGTTGGAGGTTTCGGCGCCGCCGGGTTCGGAGGAGCCGACGAGGCGGGGGTAGGTGGCGGCGAGGACCCAGACCGGGCGGTCGGGGCCGGCGAGGCCGGGCTGGGGGTCGTGGATGGCGAAGGGGATGCGGGCCTCTTCGCCCTCCTTGCCCTCGACGTCGATGGTGACGGTGAGGGCGGGGACGGTCGTCTCGCCGGTGTTCTCGACGCCGATCCGCATGAGGGAGGTCTGGCCGATGAACTGCCTCGTCGGGAAGCGGGCTTCGGTCACCGCCACTTCGTAGGTGCCCGGCCTCTCGTTGGAGTCCGAGGAGGACGAGGACCCGCAGGCAGAGAGGAGCGCCGCCACGGCCAGGACCGCGGACCCCACCGCGGCGGCTCGAAGGCGGGCACCCCGGCGTGGTGTTCCGGTCCCCCGCAAAGCGTGGCGAATGTAGCACGGGGAATCCCCGCAACCGAGCCATTTTCGGGACGAAGGCCGGGTTAGCGCGATCTCAATATGCGGCTAACGGAGCGCGCCGACCGATCACATAGACTCCGGCGCGACGAGTGGGGCTGCCGCGACCGGGAAGGCGCGGCTTGCTGGAGGAGCAGATGGTCGGAAGCGCAGTGAACAGGGCGTTCCTGCCCGCCAAGTCGGTGTTCGAACAGGTGGGGGAGCTCGTTCTCCTGACCGGTCGCACGATCGCCTCCGCGGTCCGCCCGCCGTACCCGTACGGTGAGGAGTTCATCGGCCAGTTCCTCTTCGCCCTGCAGCTCTGCTGGTTCCCGCTGCTGATCTCGACCGTGGCGATCAACTTCGGCGCCCCCGGCCTGCAGGCCGCCAACTTCCTCACGCTCTTCGGCGCGCTCGACCGGCTCGGCGGCTTCTTCGTCCTCGCCGCGATCCGAGAAATCGGGCCCTTCGTGACCGGCGTCTGCGTGGCCGGGATCGCCGGCACCGCGATCACCGCCGACCTCGGCGCGCGCAAGATCCGCGAGGAGCTCGACGCCCTCCAGGTGCTCGGCGTCGACCCGATCAAGAACCTCGTCGTGCCGCGCTTCCTCGCCCTGATGCTGGTCACCGGGCTGCTCGACGTCTTCGCCATCGTCGCCGGGCTCTCCGGCGGGATCTTCACCGAGATCCTCTACCACCAGTCGCTCGGCGGCTTCATGGCGACGCTGTTCGAGCAGGCCTCGGTCACGGACCTGTGGGGATCGGTGGTCAAGTGCACGCTCTTCGGCGCGATCATCGCGATCGTCTGCTGTTACAAAGGCATGACGGCGTCGGGCGGGGCCGCGGGCGTCGGTCGCGCGGTGAACGAGGCGGTCGTGATCTCGTTCCTCGCCTTCTTCGCCTTCAACTACGTCTTCACCCAGACGCTGCTGGCGACCAACCCGGAACTGCAGACGATCCGATGAACGCCTGGCTCGAAGTCCCGCGCGGCTGGCTCGACTCGCTCGGCGAGATCGCCCGCTTCGGCGGGCGCGTCGCGATGCTCGTCTACTCGGGGCGGGTGCTGCGCTTCTTCGGCGAGGCGCTGCGGCAGGCCGGGATCCTGATCCTCGGCTCGGCGCTGGTGATCTGGGGGCTCGTCTTCGTGCTCGGCCTCCAGTGCGGGATCGAGGGCGCCTACCTGCTGCGCGCGAACGGGGCACCCGCGTACGCGGGCGTCTTCTCCGCCTGGTGCGACCTGCGCGAGATCCTTCCCTACGCCTTCGGCTACATGCTCTCGGCGAAGGTCGGTACCGGGATCGTCGCCGAGCTCGGCGCGATGCGGATCTCCGACGAGATCGACGCGCTCGAGGTGATGGGCGTCCCGCCGGTCACGTTCCTCTGCGCGACCCGCCTGCTCGCCGCCTGGATCGCCTTCCCGTTCATGTACCTGGTGGCGATCGGCGTCATGTACCTGGCGAGCTACATCGCCGTCGTCAAGCAGATCGGCGACGCGTCCTCGGGCGGCTACCTGTTGATCTTCTGGCAGTTCCAGAACCCGCCCGACGTGATCTTCAGCCTGATCAAGGGCATGGTGATGGCGACCGCGATCGTCCTGGTCGGGTGCTACTACGGCTATACGGCCTCGGGAGGACCTGTGGGGGTGGGGACCGCGACGGCGAAGTCGATGGTCTTGAACATCGTCTTAGTCCACATCATCGGCATGCTTGGGACCCTGGTCTTCTGGGGAGCGAATCCCCGTGCGCCAATAGGAGGGTGACGCGAATGCGCAACGACG
>DASZUW010000336.1:0-5241 GCA_035547475.1 Solirubrobacterales bacterium | reverse complement strand
GGTCGAGCGGCGGCGGGCGAAGCGGCGCCCGGCCCGTTCGGTCTGCGGCACCGCCCGCAGGCGCGGGGCGCGCAGCGGCGAGAAGGCGTCGTTGGTCACCTCGCCCGCCCAGGCGAGGTCCCAGAGCGCGTTGTGGAGGTCCTCGGCGGGGTGGTCGAGATCGGCGACGAGGTCGAGCCAGAACGACGGCCCGGCGGCGAGCCGCTCGCGGATCGCGTCGTGGACCTCCCCCTGCGGGACCTCCAGCTTGCCGTTGGCGGGCGGCGGGCCGGCGAGCCGGACGTCCTCGCGGAAGTAGAGCGCGACGCGCCCGTCGCTGCGCCCGAGGCTGCCCGCCCCGATCCAGATCAGCTCGCCGCTGGTGCAGAGCTGGTCGAGCCAGCTCTGCGAGTAGGCGCCGAGGCGGCGCGGGAGCACGTCGGTCTCCCAGACCTTCGGCGTCAGCGCGACGCCCTGCAGCGGCACCAGCGCCTCGCGCAGGCGGTCCGGGCCGGCGCCCGCCGGGCGGAAGGCGTCGACGTTCTGCCAGCTCGGCAGGAAGCGGGCGAGCTCGGTGCGGTCGGCCGCCTCCACCTCCTTGCGCAGCCGCGCCAGCGAGGCGCGCCGCACCCGCCGCAGGACGTCGGAGTCGCACCACTCCCGCTCGGTGCCGCCGGGCAGGAGCTCGCCGCGGACCACCGCGCCTTCGGCCTCCAGCTCGCGCAGCGCCGGGCCGGGGTCGACGCCGTAGCGCTGCGCGAGCTGCCCGGTCGGGAAGGGACCGTGGGTGCGCGCGTAGCGGCGGACCAGCGCCCGCATCGCGTCGGGGTGCTCGGCGAGGAAGGTCTCCGGCAGCCCGGGCGGCGGCGGCACGCCGAGCGCGTCGCGGTAGAGCCCCGCGTCCTCGGAGGCGATCCAGCGCTCCTCGCCCGCGATCCGCACCTTCGCGATCCGCCGCTCGCCCGCCAGCTTCGCCAGCATCGACTCCGCCGAGTAGGGCGGTTCGACCCGCGCGGCCGCCTCCTCGGTGGTCAGGTCGCCGAGGTTGCGGAGGATCTGCTGGAGCGCGTCGCGGTCGCCGGCCTGCCCCGCCTCGGTGCGGTGCTGGAGCTGGGCTTCGACCTCCTCCAAGGCCTCGGGGTCGATCAGCTCGCGCAGCTCCTCCTGGCCCAGCAGCTCGCGCAGCAGGTCGCGGTCGAGCGCCAGCGCCGCCGCCCGCCGCTCGGCGTTCGGCGTGTCCCCCTCGTACATGTAGGTGGCGACGTAGTCGAAGAGGAGCGAGGAGGCAAACGGCGAGGCGGTCGGCGTCTCCACCTCGACCAGGGAGAGCGAGCGCGCGTGCAGCTTTTCCAGCAGGTCGACGAGGGCTGGCAGGTCGAGCACGTCCTGGAGGCACTCGCGGTAGGTCTCCAGCACCACCGGGAAGCGCGGAAAATCGCGCGCGACTTCCAGCAGCGACTGCGATTTCAGCCGCTGCTGCCAGAGCGGCGTGCGTTTGCCCGGGTAGGCGCGCGGGATCAGCAGCGATCGTGACGCGTTCTCGCGGAAACGCGCGCCGAAGAGTGCCGAGCCGGAGAGCTCGCCGACCACCAGGTCTTCGAGCTCGGCCGGGTCGACCAGGACCAGGTCGGCGGGCGGCGGCTCGTCGGCGTCGGGGAGGTGGACGACGATGCCGTCGTCGGACCAGATCGCGTCGGCCTCGAGATCGCGCTCATTCCGTATTTTCGCCGCCAGCGCGAGCCCCCAGGCGGCGTGCACGCGCCCGCCGTACGGGGAGAGGATGCAGAGGCGCCAGTCGCCGATCTCGTCGCGGAAGCGCTCCACGACGATCGTCTGGTCGGAGGGGACGACGCGGGTCGCGTCCTGCTGTTCGCGCAGGTAGGTGACGAGGTTGTTCGCGGCGCGCGCATCGAGGTCGTACTCCCTCGCCAGCTCGGCGGGCTCGCGCGCGACCGCCTCGCGGGCGAACTCGCCGATCGCGCGGCCGAGCTCCGCCGGGCGGCCGACCCCGTCCCCGCGCCAGAACGGCACCGCCCCGGGCGCCCCGGGCGCCGGCGTGACGATCACCCGGTCGCGGGTGATTTCCTCGATCCGCCAGGTCGAGGCGCCGAGCAGGAACGTCTGCCCGGCCCGCGCCTCGTAGACCATCTCCTCGTCGAGCTCGCCGACCCGCCGGCCGTCCGGCAGGTGGACGCCGTAGAGGCCGCGGTCGGGGATCGTGCCGGCGTTGGTGACGACCAGCTGCCGCGCGCCTTTGCGGCCGTGGATCGTCCCCTCCATGCGATCCCAGACGATCCGCGGGCGCAGCTCGGCGAAGCGGTCGGACGGATAGCGGCCATCGAGCATGTCGAGCACGTTCTCCAGCTGCTCGCGCGAGAGGTCGTGGAAGGACTCGGTCGCGGTGACGATCCGCTCGACCTCGTCGACCTGCCACTCGTCCAGCGCCGCCATCGAGACCAGGTGCTGCGCCAGCACGTCGAGCGGGTTCTGCGGGATCGTCGTCTCCTCGATCTCCCCCTCGCGCATCCGCCGCGCGACCACCGCGCACTCCAGCAGGTCGCCACGGTATTTGGGGAAGATCCGGCCTTTGGAGGTCTCGCCGATGCCGTGCCCGGCGCGCCCGATCCGCTGCAGCCCCCGCGTCACCGACTTCGGCGACTCGACCTGGATCACGAGGTCGACCGCCCCCATGTCGATGCCGAGCTCCAGCGAGGAGGTGGCGACGAGGCAGGGCAGCTCCCCCGACTTCAGCAGCTCCTCGACCAGGATGCGCTCCTCGTGCGAGAGCGAGCCGTGGTGCGCCCGGGCGATCTCGACCTGCTCGAGCGGCTCGCCCGTGTCCTCGTGGCGCTCTTCGTGCCCGCCGTGCTCGGTGGCGGGCAGCTCCTGCTCCCCTTCCCCGTTGGCGAGCTCGTTCAGGCGCTTGGCGAGCCGCTCGGCGGCGCGGCGGTTGTTGACGAAGATGATCGTCGAGGTGTGCTCCTGCACGAGGCGCAACAGCTCCGGGTAGATCGCGGGCCAGATCGAGCGCACGTGGGCGCTCGGCTCGATTTCCGAAGGCTGCGCGTTCCCGTTCTCCGAGGGATAGGCGGGCGCGCCGGGATCGGCCATGTCCTCGACCGGCACGACGATCTCCAGGTCGAGCGCTTTCCGCGTCCCCGCGTCGACGATCTTGCACTCCCGCTTCGGCCCGACGAGGAACTGAGCGATCCGCTCCAAAGGCCTCTGCGTAGCCGACAGCCCGATCCTCTGGATGCCCGGTGAAGAGCCCTCCCCCGCCGGCCCGGTCCTCACCAGATGATCCAACCGCTCCAAGGTCAGCGCCAGGTGGCTCCCCCGCTTCGTCTGCGCGACCGCGTGGATCTCGTCGACGATCACCGCCTCGACGCCGGTGAGGATCTCCCGCACCGAGGAGCTCATCATCAGGTAGAGCGACTCGGGGGTCGTGATGAGGATGTCGGGCGGCGTTTTCGCCATCGCCCGGCGGTCTTTCTGCGAGGTGTCGCCGGTGCGCAGGCCGACGGAGAGGTCGGCGCCGATGCCGCGCAGCGGGGCGCGGAGGTTGCGCTCGATGTCGTAGGAGAGCGCTTTCAGCGGCGAGACGTAGACGAGCTTGACGCCGGTGCCGTGCTCCGGCTCGCGCGCGAGCTTGTCGATCCCCCACAGGAACGCCGCGAGCGTCTTGCCGGAGCCGGTCGGCGCGCAGATCAGCGCGTTGTCGCCACCAGAGATCGCCGCCCAGCCGCCCGCCTGGGCAGCCGTCGGCCCCTCGAAGGAGGCTTCGAACCAGCGCCGCGTCGCCGCCGAGAACGGCGCCAGCGCATCAGACTTCGAGGCTTGTCTTGACTCGGTCGCCAACCCATCGATCTTACGCACGCAGGTTGATGGGCCGAAAAGTCCTCTATATCAGGACTTTTCGGCCCATCAACATCGGGTGGCTAGGGGGTGGCGCCGGTGAACTTGGTGAATTCGGTCCAGGACTTCTTCGGCACGAAGCCCTTCTTGAAGAGGCCGGAGCCGTTGCAGAAGTTGCACGTTTCCGGCGCGTCGTCGACCGAGAACCAATAGACGTGGCGGAGGCGGAATTTCGCCGCGTCGGACCTCATCAGCGTGAAGGCGCCCTTCAGTTCGCGCGCCTGCCCGGAGGCGCCGACCGCGAACACGTTGGACGGGCCCTGCGGCGGTTCGGAGCTCCAGCCGAGCTCGGTGATCCAGAGGCCCTTGGCGGCGTCGCCCGCGCGGGTCAGCACGCCCCGGAGTTCTTCGATCTCCGGCGGCAGCTGCCGGTACCGGGCCACGTAGGGGTGCAGCGCGACGCCCTGGAAGCGGGACTTGATCCCCGGGTTCGCCTTGTACATCTGTTCGAGGAAGTACGAGGCGAAGTAGTTGGGGCTGGTCGCGTGGATGACCTTCTTGCCCTTCAGGTAACGGGCGCCGGCCGGCTTCGCGAAGAGGCCGCCGAGGACGATCTGCGCGGACGGGTCGACCGACTTGATCGCCGCCGAGGAGAGCTTCACGAGCTTCCCGTATTCGGCCGGGTTCGGGTGGGCGACGAAGTACTTGAAGTTCGGCTCGTTCCAGATCTGCCAGGCCTTGATCGGCTTCACCGGGACGGTCGGGTGTTCCTTCCAGAAGCTGCCGTTGGTCCCGTAGCGGGCGACCGCGGCTTTCAGGAACGTCGACCAGGCCGTGCCCGCGGCGCCGGCCACCGGCAGGCGCGCGGGCGCGGTCGCGCCGGGCGCGCCGGGCACCCGCGCGTTCGGCACCGCCCAGGCGGGCGTGCCGACGACGAACGGCAGCAGTTCGATGCCGCTCTTCGCCGCGCGTTCGACGGTCGCGTCGAATTCACCCCAGTTCGGCGCGGCGCCGCGGGTCGGCTGGATGCCGCCCCAGATCAGCGCCACGCGCATCTCCTTCACCCCGCCCTGCTTGAGCGTGTTGAACTGTTCCTGGCTGAGCGACGACTGGGGCACCACGCCGAAGAAGTTGGCGGGCACGGCCGCGGCGCTCGCGGCGAACGCGCCGAGCGCGAGGACGACGGCCAACGCGGCCGTCAGGGCGCGCGCCTTCCTGCTGGCTTTAAGCATCGATCCCTCCATGTGGGGTTTTGGACTAGCTCGCGTTGGACGAGGGGACGCGTCCGTCGGAGCCGCCCTGGCCCGACTTACGCTGGCGGTACAGCACGACGCCGATCGAGATCGCCGCGAGGACGACCACCGCGATCAGGATCGGCACGACCGGCGAGGACCCGCCGCTGCTGTT
>DASZUW010000335.1:0-2802 GCA_035547475.1 Solirubrobacterales bacterium | reverse complement strand
CATGAAGATCAGGAAGCCGACGAACTGCGGGGCGATGTACCAGATACCGCCCTGCGCGCGGACCACGTCGACGAGGGAGAGGGAGCCGCTCATCATGATCACGCCGAGGAGGGCGAGGCCCATCGAGACCTCGTAGGAGATCAGCTGGGCGGCCGAGCGCATCGCGCCGAGGAGGCTGTATTTGGAGCCCGAGGACCAGCCGCCGAGGAGGAGACCGTAGAAGGCGATCGAGCCGACGGCGAAGAAGTAGAGGATGCCGATCGGGACGTCGATGCCGTAGAAGCCGACGCCGTTCTTGGTGTCGCCCCAGGGGATGATCGCCAGGGCGAGGACGCCGGAGAGGACCGGTAGGAGCGGCCCCAATATGAAGAGCGTCGAGATCGCGTTTTCGGGGCGGAACGACTCCTTGGAGATGAGCTTGCCGACGTCGGCGAGCGGCTGCAGCAGGCCGAACGGGCCGACGCGGTTCGGGCCGTAACGGTGCTGGAAGCGGCCGATCAGCTTGCGCTCGACCACGGTCAGCACCGGCAGGATCCCGAAGATCACCGCGAAGATCACGATCGACTTCGCGATCATGATCCAGATCGACTCGGCGAACTGCGTGTCCGCCAGGGGGACGAGGTGGGTCACGCGGGGACCTCGCTCAGCTTCTCGATCTGGACGCTCACCTGGTGGCCGTTCAGCAGGGCGTTGGCGTTGGCGCCGGCGATGCCCTCGGCGAGGAAGCAGACGCCCTCGGGCACCCGTTCGTGGACGACGACGGTGGCGGTCAGGGACTTCTCGCCCTGGGTCACCCGAACCTCGTTCCCTGCCACGACCTGAAGCCGCTCCGCATCCTCGGGAGAAAGCTCGAGGCGCTGGGACGGCTTCAGGAATCTCAGCGGCGGGTTCAGCTCGGTGATCGGACCGGCCCAGAGGTCGCGGTAGGTGCCTAGCTTGAGCCCGGCGGTGGCGCCGGCCACCGGCACTGGCTCGCCGGACGCGCTATCGCGCTGAGTGTCCGGCGAACCAGTGCCGGCGTCCGTCGCTGACTGCGGGGCGTCGGCGCCGGACGCCGGGAAGTTCGTGGCGCTCGCGGTCTCCTGCCAGCGGATGCCGCGGCCGCCGATGTCGGCGTCGGTGATGGAGGCGTAGAACGGGACGGCCGAGGTCAGGGCTTGGAAGGCGGTGGGCTGGGAGGTGACGCCGGTGTCGTGGCCCAGGGCGAGGGAGAGGTCGCTCAGGACGCGCCAGCCGGGGCGGATGTCGCCGGGGCGGCCGGCGGCGGGCCGGACCCGCTGCAGGCGGCCGTCGGGGTGGGTCACGGTGCCGTCTTTCTCGGCGTGGGTCTCGAGCGGGAAGAGGACGTCGGCCTTGGCGGCGGTCGCGGTGGCGAAGGTGGAGAAGCAGACGACGAAGGAGGCGGCGTTCAGCGCTTCCTCCCAGCGGGCGGTGTCGGCGAAGTCGCGGAGGGGGTCGACGCCGACCAGGATCAGGCCGTCGAGCGAGCCGTCGATCAGCGCCTCGCGGATCGCCTCGGTGCCGTGCCCGTTGACGGCGAGCGGCGCGAGCCCCGGCCCCGCGTCGGGCAGCACCCCGGCCTCCCGCAGCCCCCGAGCGTTCGCCACCTCCGGCACTTCCAGCAACCCCACACGTTGATGGGCCGAAAAGTCGGCTATATCGTGGCTTTTCGGCCCATCAACATCGAGGGCGGCGGCGAGGGCGGGGAGCTGGGTGGCGGCGGCGGGGCCGAGGCGCTCGCCCCAGACGATCACGACCTTGTCGGCGTCGCGCAGGGTCTCGGCCAGCGGGGTGGCGATGGTTTCGGTGCCGCCGATCGCCTTCGTCAGCTCGCCGACGAAGTGGGCCGCCTGGCCGGGCGCGAAACGGGCGATCGCCTCGGCGCCGCCGTCGAGCGCGGTGGGGCGCTCGGTCGCCACCGCGAGTTGGGCGCCGTTACGACGGATCGCCTTGCGGATCCGCAGGTCGAGGATCGGCGAGGACTGCATCGGGTCGGTGCCGAGCACCAGGATCACGTCGGCGTCGTCGATGTCGGCGACCTTGGCCTGGACCTCGGGGCGCTCGAGGCCGAGGATCGTGTCGACGTCCGGCCCCGCCGCCGGGCGCGAGTCGAGGTGCGGGGAGTGGAGGGCGCCGCGGACGATCTCTCCGACCAGGAAACCCTCCTCGTTGGAGGCGTCGCCGACGATCGCCGCCACCTTGCCGTCGCGTGCCCGCAGGCCCGCCGCCGCCTTCGCGATCGCGTCCTCGTAGGTCGTCTTGGCCCCGCCTTTGAGGCGCGGCTCGGTGACCCGCTCCGCGGCCGAGAACATCTCGAACCCGTAACGCCCGCGGTCGCAGAGCCAGCCGTCGTCGACGCCCGGGTTGTCGCGCGCGATCACCCGTTTCACCTTCTCGTCGCGGACGGTGAAACTGACGTTGCACTGGCTCGGGCAGAGCGTGCAGACCGAGCCCGCCTGCTCGATGTCCCAGGGGCGCGCGCGGAAGCGGTAGGTGTAGTTGGTGAGCGCGCCGACCGGGCAGAGGTCGGTGATGTTGCCGTGGAAGGGCGAGACGTAGGGGCGGTCGTCGAAGGTGCCGACGTAGGTGCGGTCGCCGCGCTCCAGCAGCTGCAGCTGGGCGTCCTCGGACACCTCCTGGCTGAAGCGCACGCAGCGGTAACAGAGGATGCAGCGCTCGCGGTCGATCGCGACCAGCGGCGAGAGTTCGATCGGCTTCTCGAAGTGGCGCTTTTCGTCGATCACCCGCGACTTGCCCGGGCCCCAGCCCTGGGTGATGTCCTGCAGCGGGCACTCGCCGCCT